>JBDKTO010000098.1 GCA_039680175.1 Veillonellales bacterium
TGGTCATGATGGCCGGCGCGGTTTTAGCCGGATGCGGCAGCACCAATACAAAAGCACCGGAGCAGAAAAAAATTGTAATTGGGCTGGATGATAATTTTCCGCCAATGGGTTTTCGGGATGAAAAGAACAATATTGTGGGCTTTGATGTCGACATGGCAAAAGAAGCTGCTAAAAGAATGGGCATTGAAGTAGAGTTTAAACCAATTGACTGGAGCAGCAAGGAAGCAGAGTTAAATGGCAAGCGGGTGGATGCCCTGTGGAACGGCATGAATATTACTGAAGACCGCAAGAAAAATATATTGTTTAGCGAACCTTATATGGATTGCAAGCAGTTGATTTTCTTGCCGAAAAGTTCCAGCGTCAAAGGCTTGGAAGACTTAAGAGGCAAAGTGGTGGGTATTCAAAATGCCAGTACGGCGGATGAAATCATTGAAGCTAATCAGAATATGAAATCTTCCTTTAAAGAAGTAAAAAAATATGGGGACTGTATTTCTGCTTTCATGGATCTGGAAACCGGTCGTGTGGATGCGGTAATAACGGATGAAACTTTTGGCCGGTACTTTATGTCCAAGAATCCTGAAAAATACATTGTCCTGGATAAAGCCATCGGTGAAGTCGGCATTCTGGGCATCGGATTCAGGAAAGATGATCAGGCTTTGCGGGATAAAGTGCAGAAAGCACTGGATGAAATGAAGCAGGACGGCACATCAGCCAAAATTTCGCAAAAATGGTTTGGCTCCGATATCATTAAAAAATAATGCAAAAATAGGACTCAAAGGCTGATGGCATATTGCCATTGGCCTTCTATTTTATCCGGCAGATATGATATAATGAAGGCTGTGTTTCAAGGTAAAAGGAAGAGGAGAATCGCAATGGAAAAAATACTGACCATGATCGGGCCCATGCTGGATGGGGCCAATATTACAGTACAAATGTTTTTTATCACCTTGGTGCTCTCATTGCCACTGGGCCTAATTATGTCATTGGCCCGTCTGTCGAAATACAAGCCAATAAGTTTCCTGGTTGAGATATACATCTGGTTAATGCGGGGGACGCCGCTGATGCTGCAGCTTTTATTTGTCTATTATGCTTTGCCTCTTATTCCTTATGTCGGTATTCGGCTGCCGGATTTTCCCGCCGCGATCGTTGCTTTTGTTCTTAACTATGCCGCTTATTTTGCCGAAATTTTCCGGGCCGGGGTTCAATCCATTGAGCGGGGACAATATGAAGCCAGCAAGGCGCTTGGCATGACCTATCTCCAGACCATGCGGCGCATTATTCTGCCGCAGATGATTAAGCGGGTGCTGCCGCCGATCAGCAATGAAACCATTACCCTGGTGAAGGATACTTCCCTCATCTATATTCTGGCCATGAATGATTTGCTGAGAACCGCCAGAACTATTGTACAGCGGGAGTTTGATATGACGCCGTTTTTTATTGCCGCAATCTTTTATCTGGGGATGACGCTGGTGCTTACCTGGATATTTAAGAAGCTTGAACAGCGCTATGCAGCATACGATGAGTAGGAGTGAGTCTTGATGAATATGATCCGCTTGCAAAATATTCGCAAAAGCTTTAACAACCTGGAAGTCTTGAAAGGCATCAGCCTGGAAGTTGCCCAGGGGGAAGTGGTGGCCATTATCGGGCCTTCCGGCTCCGGTAAAAGTACGCTGCTTCGCTGTCTGAACCGGCTGGAGACCATTGATGGGGGAACCATTGAAATCGAAGGAGAAATTTTGGCTGCCGAAGATGATAGCGGACGCTGCCGTTATGCCCGTGAGAGTAAGGCGCGGAAGATTTGTCATAAGATGGGGATGGTATTTCAGCAGTTTAATTTATTTCCTCACATGACGGTCGTTGATAATGTGGTGGAAGCACCGCTGATTGTGAAAGGAATCAAGCGGGAAGATATCCTGCCCGAGGCCGAAGAATTACTGCGTAAGGTCGGGCTGTTCGAAAAGAAAGACAGTTATCCTTCCCGCTTGTCCGGCGGACAGAAGCAGCGGGTGGCCATCGCCCGGGCTTTAGCCATGAAACCGGATATTATGCTGTTTGACGAACCGACGTCAGCTCTGGATCCGGAGCTGACCGGGGAAGTATTGAAAACGATGCGCCAGCTGGCTCAGGAGCATATGACCATGCTGGTGGTTACCCATGAAATGGCCTTTGCCAGGGAAGTGGCTCAGCGGGTTATTTTTATGGACGACGGGGACATTGTGGAAGCTGGCACACCGGAGCAGGTCTTCAGCAATCCGCAGCAGGCCCGTACTCAGGCGTTTTTAAACAGCACACTGTAACTATTCAGATACAAATCAAGCCCGTGGCTTGCCGATTGGCAGAACCACGGGCTTGATTTATGGGTTGGCGTTACTTTGCGTTAAATACGCCGGTTATTCTGTATTGTAAAACATTGCTATCGTTTTTAAGCGCTTTTTCCAGTACATTGATATCGCTGCCGGCTAACTCCAACACATAGGTATACTCGCCTAATTTGGTTTTTGCCGGCCGGTCGTGCAAACTGATAACCGTAAATCCTTTACGGGACAGGTTGTTCAGAACTTTCGGCAGTTCCTGCGCCGGTCCCTGCAGCACTACGGTGGCTTTTTGGCTGCCTAATGTTTGATTCTTTTTAAGGGTGACAACCCAGAATCGGGTAACGTTGGTATTCGTATACTGCAGATCGCTGGCCAAAACAGCCAGATTATAAACAGCAGCGGTACGGGAGGCAGCGATGGCCGCCGCAGAAGGGTCGCCCATTTCCGCCACTCTTTTGGCTGCTTCGGCGGTGCTGGGAACTTCGATCAGTTTTGCCTCAGGCAGATTGGCTTTTATCCAGTCTTTGCTCTGGGCAAGACCCTGAGGGTGGGACATGATGGTTTTGATACCTTTTATATCTGCGCCGGGCAGGGCAAGGAGGGTCTGGCGGATGGGAAGATTGATTTCTCCTACAACCACCAGTTCCGCGTCGTTAATTACCGCATCCAGGTAATTATAAACCGGTCCGCCAATGGTATTTTCCACAGGCACTACCGCGTATTGACTCTGACCGGTTTTGACCAGCTTTAATGCTTCAGGTACCGTAGGCACCGGGACGGTTGTTTCCTTGTCGCCAAAGAAGATCGCGGTTGCTTCCTCGGTATAAGTTCCTGCCGGCCCTAAATAGCTTACATTGGCGAAAGCAATACTTGAGCAGACAAGAATCAGTAAAGTAACCGTTGCAATGACAGAAAATCTTTTTTTCATAAGACCATCTCCTAATTTTATTTAGATGCAGTCTGAGGCAGTTATTGGTTCCGAATCCAACAGGTAGGTGAGTAAAAAGCTGCCGGTACAGGCCAGCCATTCCAGGTAGATCACATGAGGAAAGATATGGACAGCCGGGACGGTCTGCCAGAGAATCAATACCGCCACACCGGTTAGTATGGTATAAAAGGCGGCATTCTTCCGGCACAGGCCCGGGGCAAAAAGGGTAAACAGCACAATCACGCTGAAGGCGGCAGTCAGGCTGAGACCGACCATCAGGGTGTTGATAATACCGCTGATGGTCATGGCCAGAGTGAGAGTGAGAACTCCCAGACAGAGTACGGCTCCTTTGGTGACTGTAACATAACGGGCATCACTGATTTTCGGGTTAACAAATTTTTTATAAATGTCTTGGGAGAACAAGGTCGCCGAGCTGAGAAGCAGGTTGCAGGCGGTAGATACATCGGCAGCCCATAAGGCGGCCAGTGTGATCCCGGCCAGAATCGGATTCAGGGACATAATCGTCATCGGCAGGGCCAGAGCCGGAGTGACATCCGGAAACATGGTTCTGGCAATGACGCCCAGTAAAGCACTGACAAAGCCGATAGGCAGCATCATCAGTCCGCCGATGATAAAGCCGCGGCGGGCGGTTTCTACATTTTTGGCTCCCAGGGAAATCTGAATAATACTTTGCAGCGATAAATTAACCGTGATGAGAACGATGATCCAGCTGATAATGCCGACGATGCCAACGCCGTCAAACAGACTGAAATAGGGAATGTTGGTCGGCAGCTGGGACTGGATAGGCTCCAGCCCGCCGGCAAGCTTGACACTGATAACGGTAGCCAGGGTAATGCCAATGTATTTTAGGGACACATTTAACAGGTTGGATAGGCTGGCCGACCACATGCCGCCAATTAAAGTAATGCCGATAAATACAACGGCGCTGGTCAGCATACCGGCAGTAAAAGTAAAGATTTCAGGCATTAAGGCGTGAAGAATGCTGCCGCCGGCGATATACTGCATCGACATAATGACCAGCTGAATAATAATTTGGCAGGCAATGCCGGCGACCATGCCTTTTTGATCATAATGCCGGCCCAGGAGTTCCGGTATAGTGGTAATGTTCAGTTCCCGGTATTTTTTAGCAACGACCATGCCCATAACAATCGCCCCAATGCCCCAGGCGGTTGTATACCAGCCGGCAGAAAGACCGACCTTGTAGGCTTGTTCCGCCACGCCGATGGTCGATGCCCCGCCAACGGCAAGACCGACAATGGAGACGGTAATCAGGGGAGTCGTCAGCTTTCTGCCTGCCAGCACATAGTTGTCTGAGCTGCCGGCAGAGCGCCGTTTGGCATAGTAACTAATAATAAATATTAACAGAATATATACGATTACAATGAAAAAAGGGATACTCATAGAACCTCCTTGATTTGTCATAAAATTTATAAGCTGTCCTTCTATGCCGGCAATAGAAGAAAAAATCGCCCCTCCGAAGAGGGACGATAGTCATCGTGGTACCACCCAAAATTAAACCTTAAAATAAAATAAAAAGTGATACCGCATGAGGGGCGAATTGCCGCGGTACCACCCTGTATTTGATCTTAAGATCGACTCTAAATCTGTAACGCAGACGAAACGGCGCGACCTACTGCAATTTTCAGCCCGCAGCTCAGGAAGGAACTTCATCAGGCAGTTTCAGCCGGTTTACACCACCCACCGGTTCTCTGAATGAAACATACGCAACTACTTTTTTCCGTCATCACTAATCCATATTCTATTATTATCCTGATTATATATAGCAGCTATACGATTGTCAATACCTAATGCATTAAAAAATTGCCGCAGTGATTCAGCCTGCTGCAGGGGAGCAGGCTGCAGTAAATTAAGGTAAAAGCAGTTGACATTCCCAATTTAGTGTAATAAGATTAATATACTAATGAGAATTTTTGTTATCGGCAAACTTGCTGAAAGGCAAGGGCGCAAAACCATGGGTCTAATAGTAATTAATTACTTATGATCGCCAGGTTGCATCCTTATAAAAGGATACAACTGGCGGTTTTTATTTTATAGGTATCTGTTAGTGCCGATAAATAGGAGAGGAGTCCATTTTGAAAATCTTACTGATAGAGGATTCTAAATTTTCTCAGAAGGTTGCTGCCAAGATGCTTTCCCAAGTATTTCCTGATGCCGAACTGATTTTGGCCGATAATGGTGTGACTGGCTACGAACGCTTTCAGCAGATACGGCCGGATGTGATTGTAACTGATTTATTAATGCCCCGGATGAGCGGACAGGAATTGATCAAAAAAATTCGTCAAAGCGATTCGTATGTTCTTATTTTTGCCTTGACGGCTGATGTCCAGCAATCAACCCAAGAAGGGTTAGTACAGTATCATATTGCCGCCTTTATCAACAAACCCCTGAATCAGGAGAAGCTGGCTTTGGTGCAAGCCATAGTGGAGAAACGATTCCATGATGCTTAGTGAGATGCAGCAGGATGCCCTTACTGAAATCTTTAATATATGTGTCGGCCGGGCAGCCGGTATATTGTCGGAAGTGGTGAGCCGGAAAATAGAACTGTCCATACCGGAGATTGAACTGCAGTCTGCCGGCAATGTTACGGCCTGTCGGCTCGCTTCCTGTATGGGGAATACATCAGGTCATGTCATGTCTTCTTCTTTGCAGTTCGGCCAGGAATATAACGGAAAAGCTTTTTTATTGTTTGCCGCCGATCAGGCTAAACTACTGGTTAACCTGTGCCTCAACGAAGAAGTCGATGAAAATATGGCTGCTTTTGCGGAGAAAGAACTGCTGGATACCGATTTTGATGTTATCAAGGAAATTGGCAATATTATTTTGAATTCGGTGGTGGGCGGACTGGGCAATTTGCTGACAACGAATTTGACTTATTCGCTGCCGGAAGTGGAGATGCTGTTTGTTTCTACCGAAGTCCAGGCGGATGTATTGAAGAGTAATATATATGTATTGATGCTGAAAACTTTGTTTTCGATTGCCAATACCCAATTTCGCGGGACGATACTGATTGCTTTGGGAATGGATTCCGTTACCCGGTTAATCGCTAAAATTGATGATATGGTGGAGGAAAGCGATGAATTCACTGTTTAATTGTCTTTTGGACAGCTTGGCTCAGGGAATACTGCTTGTGGACAAAGAGTATCGGGTAGTTATTTGGAACGGGTGGCTGGAGCGGGTGACAGGGCTGACCAAAGCGGAAGTAATCGGTGAGAAAGTGTCATCAGTCTGTCCCTGCTTTGCCGAGCTGAAGTTCAGACGAATCTTAATGGATACCCTTGTTCACGGTCAAAATTGCTTTTTTGCGGGAATTCTGCACCATGCTTTTGTGTTTCCCCGGGATGGAGGAGCTTCGCAAAAAGCAAAACGGCAAAACATGCAAATTGAGTCATTTTTTTATCAGGGAGAACCCTTCGCGTTAATTCAGATTACCGATATTACCGGCCAATGTCGGCGGGTTCGCTGTCTGCAGACATTGATCAAAGAACTGGAAAGCGATATTCAGACTGTAAAAAAAGCCGAAGCAAGCGCCAGACACAGTGCGCTGCATGATCCATTGACAGGACTCTGCAACCGGAACTTATTTTATGATCATTTGGAATATGCCATCAATCAGACAAAACGGGACAGGCACTGCTTTGCGGCGGTATTATTTATTGATCTGGATAGTTTTAAAAACGTCAATGATACGTATGGACATATTATCGGCGACGAATTGCTGAAAAAAGTGGCGAAACGGCTGAAAGAGTGCCTTCGGCAGACGGATGTCGTCGCCCGGTTTGCCGGCGACGAATTTGTTATACTGCTGCCTAAGCTTCGTCGTTTCTATGCGGCCAATTTTGTCGGTGAAAAAATCCGGCGGTCGTTTGATCAGGCGTTTGAGATAGAAGGTATCAGCATCAGCATTACCGCCAGTATTGGCATCAGCCTTTATCCGGTGGATGCCGGCGATGTGGAGGGTATGCTGAAAAAAGCGGATCAGGCCATGTACGCCGTCAAAACCCTTGGTAAAAATAATTACCGGCTTTATAATGACAGGGCTTAGTTCTTTGCCGGGAAGCGGCTGCTAATAGAAAATAACATCATCCGGATGATGTTATTTTCTATTATTTTTTTCCCGTCATAGGGGATATCCTTTTTGAATCGAACTATTATAGTAAAGAGATACCAATTTTGAGGAGGGAACAGGATGGAAGTTGTCAGGTTGTGCGAATTATTAATGAACAGTAAAAACGCAATTGCTTTTACCGGGGCGGGGATGAGTACCGAATCGGGGATACCCGACTTTCGCAGTCCCGGTACCGGGCTGTGGGAAAAGCTGGATCCGGGACTGCTGCATATTGATGTTCTGCGATCGGATCCGGAAACCTATTATAAAAACTTTAAGCTGTTTGCAGCCATGGGACAGGGCCACCAACCCAATGCCGGTCACTATGCCCTGGCTAAGCTGGAAGAAATGGGATTAATAAAAAAAGTCGTTACCCAAAATGTGGATTCGTTTCATACTTTGGCCGGCAGCAAAAATGTGCTGGAAGTTCATGGCCATTTGCGGGAATGTTCCTGTATGAAGTGCGGCAAGGTGTATCCTTATAAAATTCTGGCTGATTATTTGCAGCGAGATGAATATCGTCCGTTATCGCCCTGCTGTCACCAACTGCTGCGTTCGGCAGTTGTCAATTTTGGCGATTCTCTGCCCGATGAATTTTACACTTTTATGACCAACGAATTGCCGAAAGTCGATTTTTGCCTGGTTCTCGGCACCAGTCTGGCGGTTTATCCGGCTGCTCAGATACCGGAGTATGTCAACAGGGTTGCCATTGTCAACAAGACGGCGACAGCACAGGACGGTAAGGCGGAGCTGGTGATTCATGCTTCCATAGGCAGTACCCTGGAATCTTTGGTAGAAGAAGTGGTGAAACGCCGCTTTCCGGTGTAAACAATCTTGGACTACCGGAGCCGTCGATAGTTTTTAGCTGTCGGCAGCGGCGGCAGGTTTGGCTTTTGTAATATACAAGCCGGCAAAAATAGTAACGGCGCCGATAAACTGGAGCCAGCCGAAGCCCTCTCCCAAGGCTACATAGCCGAGAGCGACGGAAAAAACCGGCGGTAAATTATTATACAAAGAGGCCTTGGTGCTGCCGAGTATCCCGGTACCCCAGATCCACAGACAATTGGCCAGACAGAGCGGGAACAGTCCGGAATAGAGGATGCTTGCCCAGCCGGGCCAGGGGATGGCACGCCAGTCCGTTGCCAGGGTGGAAGGCACCGACACCAGGAGAAACAGGCCTGTTGAAAGAAGCAGTATATAGGCAGTGCTCTGATAGCTCGAATACACAGCGGTCAGCCGCCGGGAAAAGACGGTGTAATAGCCATAGCTGAGCTGGGCGGCCAGCAGCAGCAGCGCACCGGTAATATGTTCACCGGCGAAGCTGATTTCCTTGCCTGTTCCGGCTACCATAATTCCTACGCCGGCAAGGGATACCAGGATGCCGGCGGCAGCTGCCCGATGAATCCGCTCCAGCCGGTGAAAATGATTAATCAGAGCCACGCTGACCGGCAGTCCTCCTAAAATCAGGGATGCATTGCCGGCAGTGGTCAGCTGAACGCCTTTGGTGAAGAAAATTTGAAAAAAGAAAAAACCCAGACTGCAAATGAGGAGTGTTTTCCAGTCTTTCCGCAATAAAGGCCGCCAGCTTCCCAAGCGCCGGAATACAATCCAGCCCACCGTCAAAGCAGCCAGCATGCGTACCGCATTATAGGGCATCGGCTCGACATAGAGAAGGCCGATTTTCATAATAGCCGGGTTGATTCCCCATAAAAAAGCGACAAAAGCTAAAGTCAAATGGACGCGAATCGTAAACACCTCCGCGATGATTGGGGTAAGTACCCGTACAGTATTCCCTTTATTTCGCGGTTTTGGCCGTGAATCCTGCCAGGTAGGGTTTTGAAAAAGCAAGTTGACAGATACAAAAATACCGGATATACTAAATAAAAGATTACACTTTAATTATAAATCAGAATCAAACAACAAAATATTGTAATAAAAAAGTTATGAAGGAAATAATTGCAGGTAGTATGCTTCAGAGAGCCGGTGGATGGTGCGAACCGGCAGTAGAACGCTGCAATCGTCACTCCCGAACTGCAAAGCTGAAAGTCAGTAGGCCGCGCCGGTATCAGCTCCTTGCGAGTGCAACCGTTATATTGCTAGGGTTGTTAGACCTGATGAGATATATCTGCCTGCTTTTTGACAGGCTGGGTATAAATAAGGGTGGTATCGCGAGAGTAACCTCTTGCCTCTTAATTTTGAGGCAGGAGGTTTATTTTTTTGCTGAAGGAGGGATAGTTCAAAGCGTGGCTTGGTTTCGAAGGAAATAATAAATTATCGGAGGTAATTATGAACACAAAGTCTTCTCAGTTTCGCTGGTATTTGGCATTTATTATGTTTGCGATTAGTTTTTTATCCTACATGGATCGGGTGAATTTATCGGTTGCGACACCGGCTATCATGGGAGAATTCGGTTTTAGCAAAATAAATATGGGGCTGCTGCAGACAGCTTTTTTTGTCGGTTATGCGATGATGCAGATACCGGGCGGCATTATGGCCGAAAGGTTTGGCTGCCGGCGGGTGGTGGCTGCTGCCGTTACCTTCTGGTCCATGTTCACCTCATTAACCGCTGTATGCAATAGTTTTACTATGTTTGCCACCGTGCGGGCCTTATTCGGCGTAGGGGAAGGTCCCCTGGCGCCGTCTTTCGGCCGGTTTATTTATCGCTGGTTTCATACCAACGAAAAAGCCCGGGGGTCGGCTTGCTTTCTCGGCGGAATGTTTATTGGCCCGGTGATCGGACCGGCAGTAACAGTCGCCTTAATGCTAGCGTTCGGCTGGCGCTCGGTATTCCTCATTTTTGGAGCGGCTGGATTAGTTTTGGCGCTGTCATGGTATTGGTTTGTCAGGGAATCACCGCGGGAAAGCAAGTATGTCAGCGCGGCGGAGGCGGACTATATTGAAACCGGCGTGACGCCTGCCCAGGAGCAGAAAAACGCACCCTGGCGTAATTTTATGACTTCCTCGCAATTTTGGGCCATTGGTATTCAATTTTTTATCACGGATTATATTATGTATGTGTTTTTGGCCTGGTTACCTTTATATTTAATGGAAGCACAGCATTTTTCACTAACCAGCATGGGAATTGCGGCTTCCCTGCCCTGGGCAGCTTTATGTCTGGTTACCTTCGCTACCGGGTTTATAAGTGATAAACTGGTAGGCAGCGGCTTATCGAAGCACAAAGCCCGCACGCTGTTTGGCATGACGGGGCTGGCTATTTGCTGCATAGCGCTTTATTTGGGAGCCGTTGCTGCCGATCCCTGGTGGAATGTATTTTGGCTGACGGTATCATTAGGTTCCCTTGGCTTTACCTTTAATGCGGCCTGGGCGGCCTGTATCGACATCGGCGGTGAATTCTCCGGCTCCGTATCCGGCTGGATGAATTTCTGGGGGAATCTGGGCGGTGCTGCAGCACCCATCTTTACGGCCTGGGTAGCGACGAGCTATGGCTGGCAGGCGGCAATCCTGGCTACTGCCGCCTTGGCGATTATCGGTATCGGCGCCTGGGTGGCCGTAAAACCGGATTTACCCCTGTTGATGCGTTATGCTAAAGAACAGTCTGCCGGTTCCGGCTTGGGAAATAAAGCCGCATCGTAGAAATTTGGTAAAAAAATCTAAAAGACAGAAGGTAATTTATGCTGGCGCGGTAAAATTAATGTGAGAAAATTCATTGAAGGATTGCTGTTTTCGGCAGGCAGAGATTTTGAAAATTAAGTCTGTAGTTTGTGTCGGCACTTACCCTAAAGCAGGGCGGGTGCCTATTTTTTTTATTGTTCCACATGATGAACTGAACGACAAGAAGCGTATAATTCGAAAGGATTTAGAAGTATATCAAGCGAAATTAATAAAGTATATCATAGGAACAGTCGGGGAGGAGCAGATTGTGGGAAAAAAGCGATTTCACGGGATTATTCCGCCGGTTGCCACTATCTTTACCAAGGAGGGCAAGCTGGATGCTGCCGGGATGGGACGAATGATTGATTATGTTATTGCCGGAGGCGTTCACGGACTGTTTTTTCTCGGCAGTGCCGGAGAGTTCAGCAACATGTCCGAATCCTTGCGCAAGCAGACGGCAGAGTTCTGTATCAGACATACCGCCGGACGGCTGCCTGCATTGGTGGGCATTTCAGCGCTCGGCACCGATGAAACGATTATGTACGGCAAACATGCAAAGTCCATCGGTGCCGATGGCGTGGTCGTGATTAATCCGTACTATGCCTTGTTAAGCGAAGAAAATCTTTATAATTACTTTAAAACAATTGCCGGGGAAGTGGATTTGCCAATTTTTATTTATCATTATCCCGACGTAACCGGGCAGGCTATTCCGGTGCGTATTTTGAAGAAACTGGCCCTGGATTGTCCGAACATTGTCGGCGTGAAAGATACGGTGGACACGTTGAATCATATTCGTGACGCTATTTTGGAACTGAAGACGGCTCGCCCGGATTTTCTGGTTATTGCCGGCTTTGATGAATACATATTAAGTACTTTGATTCTCGGCGGCGACGGCGGCGTACCGGCCAGTGCCAATTTTGCTCCCCAAATTACAGTGGGAATATATGAAGCTTTTCAAAATAAGGACTATGAGCAATCTTTTGCCCTTCAAAAACGCTTGGCCTATGTACCTCAGGAAATTTATCCGTTGGCAACTCCTTTTTATGCGGTTCTAAAAGAAGCCGCTCGTATGACCGGGCTGGATATTTCCACCCATGTACTGGCACCGGCAGCTCCTCTGTCGCCAGAAAAGAAAATACTCCTACGGGCATCACTGAAAAAAATCGGCATTTTGCAGTAAAGACAGGCAGGGTATCAAACAAAGGCAAAGGGAGCGGGACGGACAAAAAAGAATGTCTGTTCGCCTCTTTTTATTTGCCGCAGCAGGGGAACAATGGATGGCGAAAACAAGCGTATCAGGAAGAAATCATAAGATATAGGGATTGATCAGAGAATAAATCATATTATAAAGATAAATGATTGCCAAACAAATCCGAGAATGGATAGACGAAGCAAGAATAAAAGGGTATAATGTATTTCACAGAGATCGACGTTATACGACAATGGTTGTTAGGCCGCTGTTTTCGTTTGATAAGTTGTCTTTGCGACCAGAGTTGCTGGTC
>JBDKTO010000099.1 GCA_039680175.1 Veillonellales bacterium
CTTCGATTTTCATTTATTTCACCTTTCCTTATAGCGGGATATTGCCGTGCTTTTTAGCTGGCCGAGCTTCACGTTTGCTAGCTAGCATATTCAAGGCGGTGATAATACGAGGTCTGGTTTCTTTCGGTTCAATCACAATATCGACAAAGCCGCGTTCTGCCGCTTTATATGGAGTGGCGAACTCTTCGATATATTTTGCCGTTTTTTCCGCCACATCAGGATCCTTACGGAAAATAATGTTGGCAGCGCCAGCCGGACCCATAACAGCAATTTCAGCAGTCGGCCAAGCCATAACCTGATCGGCGCCTAAATCCTGGGAGCACATAGCGAGGTACGAACCGCCATAAGCTTTACGAGTAATAACCGTAATTTTCGGAACAGTAGCTTCCGAATAAGCATACAGCAGTTTTGCCCCATGACGAATAATACCGCCGTATTCCTGGTCAACCCCTGGCAGGAAGCCGGGTACGTCAACCAGATTGAGAATCGGGATATTGAATGCATCACAGAAACGGATAAAGCGGGAAGCTTTATCGGAAGCATTAATATCCAGGCAGCCGGCCATTACATTCGGCTGATTGGCAATAATACCAACCGACTGACCGTCAAAACGGGCAAACGCGGTGATAATATTGCGGGCAAAGTAAGGCTGCACTTCGTAATAATCACCATTATCCGCCAAAGATTTAATTACGTCAAACATGTCGTAAGGCTGATTGGGATTATCGGGCATTAACGTATTTAAGCCGTCGTCCATACGGTTCGGGCAGTCGCCGGTTTCAACCCGGGGAGCATCTTCCAAATTGTTGGATGGCAAATAGCTTAAAAGAGTACGAATTTGTTCAAAACAATCCTCATCGTTTTCAGCGGCAAAATGAGCCACACCGGAAGTACTGTTGTGGGTCATTGCTCCGCCAAGGGCTTCTGCCGTTACCTCTTCTGCCGTAACGGATTTAATAACTGCCGGACCGGTAATAAACATCTGGCTGGTGTTTTTAACCATATAGACGAAATCGGTTAATGCCGGAGAATATACGGCACCGCCGGCACAGGGTCCCATGATAACAGAAATCTGGGGGATAACGCCGGAAGCCAGCGTATTGCGGAAGAAAATTTTGCCATACCCGGCTAAAGCATCTACCGCTTCCTGAATGCGAGCACCGCCCGAATCATTGATCCCAATAACCGGAGCGCCCATTTTTAAAGCCAAATCAAGCACTTTGCAGATTTTACCTGCATGCATTTCGCCAAGGGAACCACCTTCGACGGTAAAATCCTGGGCAAATGCGTAAACGAGACGTCCATTGACAGTACCGTAGCCGGTAACAACACCTTCGGCAGGAATTTCTTTGGCACTCATGCCAAAATTCGTGCAGCGATGTGCGACAAGTTGATCCAGCTCAACAAAAGTATCCTCATCGAAAAATTTGGTAATCCGCTCGCGCGCGGTTAATTTTCCTCTGGCATGCTGCTTCTCAACCTTTTTGGTACCGCCGCCTTGCATAATCTTAGCTTGCTTTGCTTTCAAATCCTGAATTTTTTCTTGGACAGTAGCCATCTTACACCTCCAAAGTGACTCCTAACGAATCACTAAATACACCCAAACGTTTAAAATACTTTCTACTGCTGCTCAGCGTACCTGAGCCACTATTATTTGCGCTGAGACAGTTCCAGCAGAATACCGCCGGTAGCTTTGGGATGAACAAAGGCAATGCTTGCGCCGCCGGCACCGTAACGGGGAACTTGGTCAATCAGGCGTACGCCCTTAGCTTTCAGGTCTGCCAAAGCAGCTTCGATATTATCCACTTTGAGAGCGATATGCTGAATACCTTCGTGTCCGCCGTTCTTTTCAATGAACTTGGCAATCGGACCGTCGGAAGTAGTAGACTCCAGCAATTCCAATTCGCTGTCTCCGCTGGGAACAAAAGCAACTTTAACTTTTTGCTCCGCCACAACTTCTTCGCCGGCAACAGTCAAGCCAAGCACTTCGGTATAAAACTTTTTGGCCTGTTCCAAATCTTTTACTGCAATACCAATGTGGTCAACTTTTAGTGTTTTAAACAAAAGATTACCTCCTTTATTATATTTAATAAATTCTCCTCTAACAGGCAATGACAGCTTACCGGAGCAATCCTTTTAAAATGTCACTGACCACGCTATAAGGATCATTTTCCCGCTTTTCAACGCTGGCAATCATTCGATCCAGCTTGCCGGATGACTTAATATTGGTCAGTACATACCGGCCAATTTGCTCATTCAGCATGGCCAGCAGTTCATTTCTGGCACGTACTGTCCGACGGGCAGTCAATGTACCGGATTCATCCAGAAAGCTTATATGCTCCCCGATGGCATCAATTAATTCGGTAACACCTTCCGTAAGGCTGGCTACAGTCCGCTTCACCGGAGGACGCCAGGCAACTTTCGACTGATTCAAATCCAGCATTTGCTCAATCTCAATATGAAGACGCTCTACCCCGTCATGATCGGCTTTGTTAATAGCGAAAATATCACCGATTTCCAGAATGCCAGCTTTAATTGCCTGAATATCGTCGCCTAACCCCGGGACCAGTACAACCAAAGTAGTATCGGCCGCCTTCACAATATCGACTTCCGACTGACCAACACCAACGGTTTCAATAAAGATGATATCTTTACCGAAAGCATCTAATATCTTTACCGCTTCCGCTGTCTTGCGGGATAGCCCCCCTAAGCTGCCTCTGGTTCCCATACTGCGAATGAACACCCCTTCATCCATGGTTAATTCATTCATCCGAATACGGTCGCCTAAAATTGCTCCCCCCGAAAAGGGGCTGGTTGGATCCACCGCAATGATTCCTACTGTTTTTCCCTGCCGTCGGTATTCTTTTGCCAGTTTGTCGGTCAGCGTGCTTTTACCCGCCCCCGGCGGCCCGGTAATGCCAATTACATGGCCTTTCCCGGTATGAGGATACAGCTTCTGCATAATTTCAACAGCAGTATCGTACTCGTTTTCCACCGCGGTGATAGCCCGGGACAAAGCAAGCCGCGAACCGGCCAGCAGCTCTTCTGCGATATTCATTTCATATGCACCACCTAATGGCGGTATGAGCCTGTATGCAGTTGCATCATACCATACCGCCTCAGCTTCAGTTGGAAAACTACTACTTTACGTTTGCTTTAATAAAATCAACAATGCTGGTAGTAGTAGTACCTGGTGTGAACACTTCAGCAATGCCGGCTGCTTTCAATCCCGGGATATCGGTGTCAGGAATAACACCGCCGCCGATGAATAATACATCGGTCATGCCTTTACCTTTAATCAGCTCTACCACACGGGGAAAAAGGTGATTATGAGCCCCGGACAATAAGCTGAGTGCTACTACATTCACATCTTCCTGCAGTGCGGTTTCGGCAATCTGTTCCGGAGTCTGCCGAAGGCCGGTATAAATTACCTCAAAGCCAGCGTCGCGAAGAGCGCGGGCGACGACTTTTGCGCCGCGGTCATGACCGTCAAGGCCGGGTTTTGCTACTAATACTCTAATAAGTTTTTCCATCGTTGTCCCTCCTGCTCTCGCTTATAGTGTTGCATGCGCTTGGTATTCACCGAATACTTTACGCAATACGCCACAAATTTCGCCCAACGTTGCATACTCTCTGACTGCCGACAAGATGAATGGCATCAAATTGTCTTCGCCTTTCGCAGCGCTTTCCAATTTAGCCAATGCAGCTTGTACAGCATTGTTGTTCCGTTTTGCTCTCAGGTCAGCCAGCTTTTTCTTTTGCAGTTCGCCAACAGAAGCATCTACCCGCAACAGTCCTTCCACCGGTTTTTCTTCGACTTGGAATTTGTTGACGCCCACGATTACGCGATCGCCTTTTTCAACTTCCATCTGCCATTTATAAGCGCTATCCTGAATTTCTTTTTGAATGTAGCCTTTTTCAATAGCTACAACCGCGCCGCCGATTTCATCAATTTTATTGATGTAATCCCAAGCCTCCTGCTCGATCTTGTTCGTCAGGGCTTCTACATAGTAGGAACCGCCCAAAGGATCGACCACATCGGCTAAACCGCTTTCGTAAGCAACAATCTGCTGAGTACGCAGTGCAATCTGTACGGAAGCTTCTGTCGGCAAAGCCAGCGCTTCGTCTTTAGAGTTGGTATGCAAAGATTGTGTGCCGCCCATAACAGCCGCAGCAGTCTGCAGCGCAACCCGGACAATATTATTATCCGGCTGTTGAGCAGTCAGCATTGAACCGGCTGTCTGGGTATGAACCCGCAGCATCAGCGATTTCGGCTTTTTAGCGCCAAAACGTTCTTTCATTACTTTTGCCCATACCCGGCGGGAAGCGCGGAATTTCGCAACTTCTTCCAGCACATTATTATGCGCATTCCAGAAGAAGGACAGACGACCGGCAAAATCGTCGACATTCAAGCCTGCTTTAATCGCAGCCTCAACATAGGCGATGCCGTCGGCAATCGTAAAAGCGATTTCCTGGGATGCCGTCGAACCTGCTTCCCGGATATGATAACCGGAAATGGAAATTGTATTCCATTTTGGCACATTCTTCGAGCAATATTCAAAAATATTAGTAATGAGTCGCATGGAAGGCTTCGGCGGGAAGATGTAAGTGCCGCGAGCCGCATACTCTTTCAGAATATCATTTTGAATTGTGCCGCGAAGCTGTTCAGGCGTTACGCCCTGCTTTTCCGCTACGGCAATATACATAGCCAGCAGTACGGAAGCCGGTGCGTTGATGGTCATGGAAGTGGAAACTTTGCTCAAATCGATCTGGTCGAAAAGAATTTCCATATCGGCCAAAGAGTCAATCGCCACACCCACCTTGCCGACTTCACCTTCGGCAACGGGATCATCGGAGTCATAGCCGATTTGAGTCGGCAGGTCAAAAGCGCAGGATAAGCCGGTGCCGCCGGATGCCAGCAAATAACGATAGCGCTTGTTGGATTCTTCCGCCGTGGAGAATCCGGCATACATGCGCATGGTCCAGAAACGGCCGCGGTACATCGTAGGCTGCACCCCGCGGGTATAGGGATATTCACCCGGGAAGCCAATATCCGTTGTATAATCGGTACCCTCGGTATCAAGTGGGGTATAGAGCCGGTTGAAAGTAAGATTTTTACGTTCCGGGAACTTGGCAATGGCTTTTTCTGCTACGGCATTATACTCTGCCAATTTAGTCTTTAGATTTTCGTTACTCATTTAAATAGTAATCCTCCTTTGCTTACTTTTTCATCGTGCCGGTTTCCATAAACCGGGTATGCCACGAAAGGGCTTCCGGCAATATGTGGGGTGTGTGGGCATAGTTAGTCGCTTTTTCAGCTCGTAACAAATAGTCCATGAGTTCATCCTTAAAATCAGGATGGGCACAATTTTCTATAATCACACGAGCCCGCTGTTTAGGGCTTAACCCACGGACATCGGCCACACCTTGTTCAGTAATGAATACATCGACATCATGCTCGCTGTGATCCGCATGGGATACCATCGGCACAACAGAGGAAATTAATCCTTTTTTCGCCGTAGACGGCGTGAAGAACATCGTTAGGTAGGAATTACGGGCAAAATCGCCTGAACCGCCGATGCCATTCATCATTTTAGTGCCCATAATATGAGTAGAGTTGACATTGCCATAAATATCAAATTCGATGGCCGTATTCATGGCAATAACACCAAGACGCCTGGCAATTTCAGGGCTGTTGGCAATTTCCTGAGGCCTGAACATCATCTTTTCACGATAAGTGGAAAGGTTGCCGTAGAAACGTTCCAGTCCGCTGGGCGACGGAGTCAGAGAAGTGCCGGAAGCAAACTTCAGTTTGCCGGCATCAATCAGATCAAACATGCCATCCTGAATAACTTCTGTATAAACCATTAAATCTTCAAAATCAGAATCAACAAGGCCGCTAATCACCGCATTGGCTACCGAGCCGACGCCTGATTGCAGCGGCAACAGGTTCTTCGGCATCCGATCGGCTTTGATTTCCGCCTTCAAAAATGAAATTAAATGCTGCGACATAAGACGGGAATTCTCATCAATCGGTGCCAAATCACGAACCGTATCAGGAATATCGCAAGGCACGATATAGGTAATTTTGTCAGAGCCGCAGGGAATATAAGGCGTACCAATACGATCATCCACATTTACAATTGGAATTGGCTGACGATGCGGCGGATCCAAAGGTATGTATACATCGTGCATTCCCTCCAGCTCAATCGGCTGGGTAGTATTGACTTCCACAATAACGATATCGGCACTTTGTACAAAAGACGCCGCATTGCCCAAGGATGTTGTCGGAACAATATTACCTTCCTCGGTAATCGCACAGGCCTCAATAATGGCTACATCCACGGAACGACCGCCAAAAAAGCCGTAACGGGTCATTTGAGCGGAATGGCTTAAATGGATATCACAGTAATTGACTTTACCGCTATTGATGGCATTCCGGAGTTCCTTATTCGTCTGGTACGGCATACGGAAATCAATGCCATCCACTTCAGCCAGGGCACCATCTAATTGTTTACCAACTGACGCACCTGTCCAAAGATTGATTTTAAATTGCTCTTGCTTAATTCTTGCCGCTAATGCCTGGGGAACTGCTTTGGGGTAACCAGATAAGGTAAATCCACTAGTAGCAACATTCATACCAGGTTTAATGACTGCTGCTGCTTCCTCAGCGCTGACAATCTTGGCATGGAGTGCTTTATTGCGCACCCGATCACGAATGTCAATCATAAAAAAACTTCCTCCTTGTTACGCCAACACGACCAGTTGACACTTTATATTCTTCCATTTTATACAGAATAGGGATTCGGCAACCACCTCCCCCGTAAAATAATGGCCTGTCATTTGGGGATATTATTTTCCCTAGCTTTTCATCATTTGACTTAGGCCATTCATAAATTTTCGTAACAGTACCGTCAACTGATCTAAAATGCAGTTGACGGTACTATTCGGTAACAATGAAAAATGGTTATTGAAATTGATTTTCCCCGAAGAAGGTTACATCAATCACATACTTTAAATTGTTTCTCTACAATTTAATAAAATCCTGCTAATTTCCTGCTAAAATTGATAATTATTACAATGTATACAATTTTTCTTATTGTGCCCGGGATAAATGATAAGAAATACTGCAGAGTCCTACCGACAAATCCTCATTTTCCACCCGGATCTCACTCGGTACATCAATCTTGCAGGGAGCAAAGTTCCAGATGCCGCGAATTCCTGCCGCCACCAATCTTTCGGCAACTTGCTGTGCCTGTGTCTCAGGAACGGCAATAATGCCGATATGGATATTTCGCTCCCGAACGATGCGATCCATGTCGTCAAAAGAATTCACTTCCATCCCGTGAATCAACTGACCGATTTTTGCCGGACTGACATCAAACATCGCCGCTAAATTAAATCCTAAAGAAACAAAATTGCGATAATTCACCAAAGCACCGCCTAAATGACCAATGCCGACTACAGCGATATTCCATTTATGATGCAGTCCCAGGATTTCGCCGATATTGCGAATCAATTCCCTTACATAATAACCTACGCCTTTTTTCCCAAACTGACCAAAAGAAGCTAAATCCTTGCGAATCTGCTCCGGAGTTACCCCAAGCCGCCTTCCTAGTTCCTCGGAAGAAATGATTTCAACGCCTTCCTCCTGACTGGTTCGCAAAGTCCGGTAATATAATGGCAACCGGTCAATTGTGGCCTTAGAAATAATAATATGATCTTTCAAACACCAAGCCTCCTCGACAGGTATTTAAATAAGAATAAATACTAAGTTTTAACATAACTTAGTATTTATTCTCACTTACTCGTCCAGAGTCCTGCCAAATTTTTTGATTATAAGTATTTTTTTTAACATAGTAAAAAATGCTTTCTCATCTTTCATAATTTGGCTGCGGATTATAACGCCGCAAAATTCGACAGCTTAACGCGGTTGTCGATGATAGTGAGTATGAAGCAGCCGGTGGGATTTTTCTGCCAGGGGTTTCCCCAGCCAGGTATCATACAGTTCTTTGACCGCCGGATTTAAATGGGACTTACGAATTTGACTGCTGGTGTCACACTGATAAATCGCATCCAGCCGTTTCTGCCTAAAGCCGGTTGTTTTGTTAATCGGCTGACCGCCGCCGCCGATACAGCCGCCCGGACAAGCCATAATTTCGATAAAATGATAGTCGGCTTCACCGGCGCGAATCTTATCCAGAAGTTCCCTGGCATTAAGCAGAGTATGAGCCACCGCGACTTTGATCTTTTTGTCACCAATTTCCACTTCGGCTTCTTTCACACCGGTAAGGCCGCGGACATCGAAAAATTCGAGGCAGGGCAGCTCTTTGCCGGTAACCAGCTCATACACAGTACGCAGGGCAGCCTCCATTACGCCGCCGGTTGCGCCGAAGATTACTCCCGCCCCGGTACCGATTCCCATGGGTGCATCATACTCTTCTTCCGGCAGGGTGGCAAAATCAATGCCGGCCTGGCGAATCATGGCCGCCAGTTCCTGAGTAGTAAGCACATAGTCAACATCCTGATAACTGCTGGCATTGATTTCCGGCCGGGCGGCTTCCGCCTTTTTGGCAGTGCAGGGCATAATGGAAACAGATACGATGTGTTTGGGATCAATACCTGACTTTTCGGCATAATAGGTTTTCACCAAAGCACCGAACATTTGCTGGGGCGATTTGGCAGTAGAAAGATGATCCAGGAGGTCAGGATAATTTAATTCGGCGAAATTGACCCATCCCGGGCTGCAAGAAGTAATCATCGGTAATTTACCGCCGGTTTGCAGCCGCTGCAGCAATTCCGATCCTTCTTCCATAATCGTAACATCAGCAGTAAAATTGGTATCAAACACGCGGTCAAAGCCAAGACGCTTCAACGCCGCCACCATTTTCCCTGTCACAATAGTTCCCGGCGGCAGTTCCAGGGCTTCCCCCAGGGCAACCCGCACCGCCGGAGCCGTTTGCACGATGACATGGTTTTCCGGATTGCTCAATGCTTGCCACACCGGTTCGGTATCATCCTTTACCACAATAGCGCCGGTGGGACAAACACTGGCACACTGACCGCAATAAGTACAGCCGACCTGATGCAGTCCCTGAGCAAACGCCGGCACAACCATCGTTTTAAATCCCCGGTTGGCAAAGCTGTAAATATTGACGCCCTGGCGCTCGCTGCAGGCACGAATACAGCGACCGCATAAAATACACTTGTTCTGGTCCCGAACCAGCGACGGATTCGCCTGATCCAGGGGATAATTTTTCCGTTCGCCTTCAAAGCGAATCTGACGGATTCCCAGCTCGCCGGCAATCGCCTGGAGTTCGCATCTGAGATTTTTCTGGCAGGACAGACAATCCGGCGGATGATTCGCCAGCATAAGCTCTACCACCATCTTCCGGGCTTCCCTCACAGCTGCGGTATTGGTATGAACCACCATGCCTTCCTGAACCGGATAGACACAGGAGGCCACCAAACTTCTGGCGCCCACGACCTCTACCATGCAGACGCGGCAATTCCCCTCCGGCCGCAGTTCAGGGTGATAACAAAGGGTTGGAATTTTAATACCGGCAGCATGAGCCGCTTCCAGAACAGTTGCCGTTTTCACGACTTGTACCTGAATGCCGTCAACCGTTACATTCACCATCTCCATTGATATTTCACTCCTCCATCAATTCGAAATCAGCCTTTGCTAATTGCCTTAAAAGGACATTTAGCCATACAGGCACCGCATTTCAAGCATTTATCCGGATCAATCTGATGCTGCTCTTTTACCGTCCCGCTGATGGCCTCTGCCGGACAAACTTTTTTGCATAAACCGCAGCCCTTGCAGTTGCTGGTGATCGTATATCCCACAAGTTTGCTGCAAGCGCCGGCCGGACAGCGTTTCTCCCGGATATGGGCTTCGTATTCGTCGCGGAAATGCTTAATCGTACTCAGCACCGGATTCGGTGCTGTTTGGCCTAAGCCGCATAACGCTGTCGCTTTAATGTTCTTGGCCATTGTCTCCAGCAGCTCAATATCGCCTTCCTGCCCTTGTCCTTCGGTAATCCGGGTCAGGATTTCCAGCATTCGTTTTGTTCCTTCCCGGCAGGGCGTACACTTGCCGCAGGACTCGGATTGGGTAAAATTCAGAAAAAACCGGGCTACGTCCACCATACAGGTCGTTTCGTCCATAACCACCAGTCCGCCGGAACCCATCATCGCACCAACTGAAATTAAGGAATCATAATCCACCGGCAAATCCAACAGTTCTTCCGGCAGACAACCGCCTGACGGGCCGCCGATCTGCACTGCCTTAAATTTCTTACCGTTCTGGATGCCGCCGCCAATATCGTAAATAATTTCCCGCATGGTAATTCCCATTGGAACTTCGGCCAGACCGGTATGATTAATTTTTCCTGTCAGGGCAAACACTTTCGTGCCCTTGCTTTTCTCCGTTCCAATAGCCGCGTACCAGTCCGCTCCCTGATTGATAATCTGCGGCACGTTGGCAAAAGTCTCAACATTATTAATATTAGTAGGCTTGCCCCAAAGACCGGCATTTGCCGGAAAGGGCGGCCGCGGCCGCGGCATTCCCCGCTTGCCTTCGATAGAGGCCAGCAGAGCTGTTTCCTCACCGCAGACGAAAGCGCCTGCCCCTTCTTTTATTTTAATATGAAATTGAAAACCGGAGCTAAATATATTATCCCCCAAAACACCCATTGCTTCCGCCTGGCTAATAGCAATTTTTAACCGCTTAATCGCCAGGGGATATTCGGCACGAACATAAATATAGCCTTCGTCGGCACCGATAGCGTAACCGCAAATTGCCATCCCCTCAATCACCCGGTGGGGATCGCCTTCCAAAACGCTGCGGTCCATAAAAGCTCCCGGGTCGCCTTCATCGGCATTACAAACCACATATTTCTTATCGCCCTGGGCCTTACGGGTAAAGCTCCATTTCAACCCGGTGGGAAAACCGCCGCCCCCCCGGCCGCGCAAACCGGACTTTTTTACTTCCTCTACGACATCTTCCGAAGTCATGGCCGTAACGGCTTTCCCCAAGGCCTGATATCCGCCGACTGCAATATATTCTTCAATTTTTTCCGGATCAATGCGACCGCAGTTAATCAGCACCTGGCGGTTTTGCTTCTTATAAAAATCAATGTCGCTGTAATTCGGAACCTTTTCCAAAGTCACCGGCTCTTTATACAGCAAACGTTCCACAATACGGCCTTTGTAAAGATGGTTCTCCACAATTTCGGGCACATCTTCTTCCTGAACCCGAACATAGAAAACTCCTTCGGGATAAACGATAACCAGCGGCCCCATTTCACAAAAACCATGACAGCCCGTTTCCACGATTTTGATTTCCTTATCCAGACCTCTTTCCGCCAGTTCCCGCTTCATTGCAGCCTCCACCCGTTTTGATCCGGATGAGGCACAGCCTGTGCCGGCACAAATCAGCACATGCGCTCTTATATGTTCCATCTTATTCCCTCCCGTCAGTCGACAAAAGTCATTCGCTAAATTTACCGACAACCAGTTCCTCCAAAATGCGGCCGTTTACAACATGCTCGGCAATAATCTGCGGAACAAGTTCAGGCGTCACTTTCCCATAAGTAATGCGATCTTCACCGGGGCGCACCACATCCAGCAGCACTTCCTTTTCACACATGCCGATACAGCCGGTCTGCGTCACCGTTACATCCTGCAAATGTCGTTTGGCAATTTCATCCAGCACGGCGGACATGACCTCCCTGGCACCGGCGGCAATGCCGCAAGTCCCCATTCCGATAATAATTTTCGTACCTGTTGTATAACGCAGCCGCGTATCCGACTGCACCTGCTCCCGCAGCCGTTTTAAATCCTCAATGGTTTTCACCTGGACCGCCTCCATATAAATAGTTAAAATGACCGGACAAATAATCGGTAATCCAAATTAACACGTCAGGATGAGTCAGAGGAATATCCCCCAAAATGCCGGTTAACTCATAAGTTGTAACACAAAAGGTACGTTGTCCCACTGTATGGGAATAACGAAAATCCAGCTTGGGATTGCCAATAATAATCGCTTTAACGGTCTCCGTCATGCTGCCCAACGGCGGTCGATCCAAATGGCTGTGCTGATAAACCGCCTTTACCGTGGTTCCCTTACCCGGCGAAGATTCAAGGGACAGGCAGCCGCCGCATTGCCGGGTATACATGTCAACCAGCGGCAGCCCCAGTCCCACTCCCGCTTTGCGAGTCTGATTGCTGGTAACAAAAGGATCCAACGCCCGCCGGCATTCCTCGCTGTTCATTCCTCGTCCATTATCACGGATCTCGATTGTCAGCCTGTCCGCGGTAAAATCTTCCGTAATGGCTAATGCAACCTGCGTAGCGCCGGCTTCAATGGAATTACGCACCAGATCCAGTACCTGCAATGAAAGCTCACGCATACTTTCCGAGTATTTCCGGTATTTTTTCCGGCGTCAGACGACCGTAAGTTTCTTCATTGATCATCATAACCGGGGCTAAACCGCAAGCACCGATGCAGGCGACCGTTTCCAGCGTAAAATTCAAATCCTCGGTAGTTTCGCCTGCTGATATTTTCAGGCAATCCTCCACCGCCTGCAGAATGGCCTTGGCACCCCGGACATGACAGGCTGTTCCCTGGCATACCCGGACGATGTTCTTTCCCCTGGGATTCTGATGAAATTGAGAATAAAAAGTCACCACGCCATAAATCTGACTTACAGGAATATCCAGTTTAGCAGCAATTGTCTCAATCACTTCCTTGGACAAATAACCATACGTATTTTGGGTCTCCTGAAGAACCGGAATCAATGCGCCTTTCACTCCCTGATACTTTTCCAGAATCTTCTCCAGCTGCTCAAACCGGCTGCTGTCATGGCCGCAGCTGCATTTGAACTCATTTTTGTTATTCATACTTAGCCTCCCCTAAAAACTAATGAAATAAATTCGATTTACGCCATAAATTTGCGCGATCCTTGTCCGGCAAGCGCCATAGCGATTTCAGCCAAAGTTGGCTGCTCCAGGCAGAACACTGTTCTGGGCCCAATCAATAAATCCCTGATAGTATGCGCATCCGAGGCCGTAACCACCGGCAGCCTGCCGATTGCCGGCAACAGTACCGGCGCCTCCTCCGGTTTCATCCGGCGGGATACCTCCACAGCCGCTAAGGAAGCGTCCGCCGGAATAAGCCCTAACTGGGAGATCAAACTGTAAACCGGCCGGTCCACATGGCTGGCAATACACACTCCGCCTAATGCAGCTGCCTCCCTGGAAGCCGCCGCTACACCAATGGACATGGCCGTCAGCAGCAGCTCCGGCTTGACCCGGACCAGTTCATCATCGGCATCCACCACATACTGGGCGCCAAACCGAGTCTCGTCATTCATCTGACCGGAGCGAAAAGGTTGAATAAAAGCGTTCCACTGCTCCATTTTCTTAATACTGTCAAACAGCACTATAATATGGACTTCTTCTTTTGTCTCCAATTCCATTCCCGGTATTACGGTGACACCACTGTTCGCTGCCGCCTGAACCGCAGCATACACATTATCACAGGCATTATGATCCGTAATCGCAATTATCTGAATTCCGGCCAAAACCGCATGCTTAATGATATTGCGCGGCGTCATTTCCACGGCGGCACAAGGCGAAAGCAGCGAATGAACGTGAAGATCGGCCACATAATGCTGCATCATTGTCCGGTAATTCCCAGCCCGTACAATCGTCCGATGACCTCGAAGGCCGGGAGAGGCGTTGTCAGCAGCACAACTCCTTCCTGCCTGGCCTTTTCCACAGCCTGGGGCTCTACCGGTGCGGCACCGGCAATAATGACCGCTGCCATTCCCACTAAAGACGCCACTGCCACCACATTTTGATGTCCCTGCATCGTTACCCAGACAGAGCCGCTTTTCGCCTGCCCCATCGCATTGCTGAGAAGGTCGGCCCCATAGCCGCCGGTAATGTTCTGCTCCAGCCCGCTGCTGCCGGCAACGATCTTCAATCCCAGGCGGGATACAATCTCTTGTACTGTCATAAACATCCTCCTTTTTCCGGATACCGCTATTAGGAAGAATCTTTATCCAAGGAAGGGGGCATTTTTTCTGCCAGTGCTTTCATCTCCTGAGCCAGATCCCGTACCCTCTCCCGGAGTTTAAAGACACAATCTGTTTCACTGGCAACACCCTGGGCAATATCCTCTGCCAATGCCTTGCAAGTCGGTGAACCGCAGGAGCCGCAATCCAGGCCCGGCAGCTGCTGCAGCATTTTTTCCATAACTTCCACTTTATACATTGCCTTGCATATATCCTCATCCAGCCGCATAATCGGCCGGGGCTCAATCGCCCGCCGCTCATTGACGCCTAACTCGGATTCTTTATACTCCTGCAGCGGCTTCCTGCCTATAGCAATATCTTCCTGCTGCATTTTCCTGGCTCGCTGCTGCAGATTGTATTCGGCCACAAACCGGTTCTGAACCGTTAATGGTCCGCCAATACACCCGCCGGCACAGGCTAATGTCTCCACATAATCAATACCGTTTAGTCTTCCCAGGGCTATTTGCTCTAACACATCACTGACACTATGAATACCATGAACCACCAGCCTGTTCATATTTTCCATGCCCACAGCACTGCTTTCCCCGCCGGCTACCGCCCAGTTCACGCCAATCCAGGATGAATGGCGGCGTGTATCGGCAGTCAACCCGCCCTGCAGCAATTTAAACAATTCGCCATAAATTCGGGAAATTCCGATAGCGCCGGTAATATTGGATTTTTCCGACCCCAAGGGCTGCTTTACTGACGTCATCTTCGCCGGGCAAGGCGTAATAAACCAAATACCGATGTCTTCCGGATTGAGATTCTGCTCCCGGCTGGCTTTGGCCCGCATCACCCTCGCCGCAACTTCAACCGGAGCATCAATCGGCACCAGGTAATCGATCAGCTCGGGAAATTTAATCTGTATCAACCGCACCACCGCCGGACAAGCGGAAGAAATAACCGGCCGCTTTATTCCCGGCCGTTTTAGATAGTCCTTAATAGCCAGGGATACAATTTCCGCTCCCCGGGCCACTTCAAACACTTTATCAAAGCCCAGCTGAGTCAAGCCGAATAAGATTTCATCAATCCGGGTAGTTATCCCGAATTGAGCATAGAGAGTTGGCGCCGGCAGCGCAATGTTGAAACGATAATCCGCTAAATTTTTCAGATCATCGGTGACCACTGTTTTGGCATGATTGGGACAGCGGCGGATGCATTCTCCGCAGTCAATACAGCGGGATTCAGTAATCTGTGCTTTACCGCCCCGAATGCGGATGGCTTCCATGGGACAACGTTTCGCACAAATAACACAGCCTTTGCAGCGATCGGCAATCAATCGCACTGAGTGAAAATACTCATTCATTTCCAACACCACGCAATCTCTTAGTACTATGCAGTGCACATTCTAGCAATAGGGATGAATCAATGAAAAATTATCATCCGAATTTTGGTCCCTACACCGAGCTTTGATTGAATTTCGAACTTATCAGTACAGCGCATCATATTCGGCAGCCCCATTCCGGCACCGAAGCCCATTTCCCGTACATAATCCGGTGCTGTGGAGTATCCTTCCCGCATCGCCAGCTCAATATCCCCAATTCCCGGACCTTCATCATCCAGCGTAATACTGGTACAGACAGGTGAAATCACCGCCTGCATAACGCCCCGAACCGCATGGATAATAACATTCATTTCCCCTTCGTAGGCACTAATGGCAATCCGGCGAATAACATCGGAACCAACGCCAAGCTGTTGCAGTACCCGTTTAATCTTGCCGGAAGCTTCGCCGGCAGTTTCAAAATCCAGCCCCTGCAACGTGAATTTCAAAATAATTTCCTTTTCCTCTTTGTTTACTTCAACCATTATCAGCACCTTTCAAACCGCTTTGATAAAGTCGCCCGCATGCCTCATACATGGGAAACGGCGAAGCCAGCAAAGGAATATCTTTGATCCTCGCCATAGCAATGAGCTCCGGCTTCGGTCGTTTTCCCCACACAAAAACAATGCCGATCAAATCACTCATATCTGCTGTACGAATGACCTGGATATGAGTTAAAGCGGTTAATAACAAAGTTTTTTCTTGCGTAAAAGCCAATACGTCACTCAGTAAATCAGCGCCGCACACTGCGAAGATTTCCCGGTTGAGCCATTCTGAACCGCATAACACCTCAGCTTCCAAAATTTTCTGCACATCCGCCAGTTTCATCGTCCGCCCCCTCTTTTACAATTACCCAAGCTAAAAAGAAGTTAGAACTTTCACAAAACCTTATATAGCAGAAAAGGGCCTACGGCCCTTTTTTATCAATTCGTCTTTCCTCACAGATATCTATTATGTAATGTTCGCTATTATTATTAGAAATCCTGCTATAATTTATAATCTCTTTACAAATTTCGTGTTGATCCCACACATGTATGTTCTTTGCCAAACTATAACCACCAAAGCATTCAACAGCCAAAACAGCATGGACATTTGAATATTGAACATGACGTAATCGGTAAACCCGCTTACCAATAATCCGGCTACGGACGACAAAATTCCCAGCATGATACCGGCGGTCCAGCGATCGGCGGTAGCAGCCAAAATAGTCAGAGCCCGGCGGACATGACCGAACAAAATGGTCAAAAAGGCAAGAAAACCGGGAATGCCGATTTCAGCGGCAATATTCAGGTACATATTGTGAGCATGTACGATTTTTGTTGATGCATCATTGATAAAAAAATCATATTGGGGATATACAAGCCAGTAGGCTCCCCAGCCGATACCAAATAAAGGATGATCCCGAATCATGGCCAGAGTACTTTCCCATAAAGCGAAGCGTAAAGTAGCTGATGTATCCGTGGGATTTAAAATTGAAACCAGCCGCTCGAGAAAAACATCATGAACCGTAAAAGCCAGGAGCGGAATAAACAGCAGCAGCCAAAAAATTTTTCGATTATACAGAATGCCGTAAACAATAACCGTTGCTAAAAGACTGATCCAAGCTCCGCGGCAATAAGTAAGTGCCAGGCAAACGCCAAACAGCATAACGAGACCAAACCACAGCAACTTTTTTCGCCATTGAGCCGCAGTGCAGCCTATCCCCGCCGCCAAAGACATCATGGTAACCAGAAAGCCTGCCAGCAAATTGGGATTCTCCAGGGTAGAAAACACCCGGAATTTTAAATCGGGAAACTGTTCAGTATCCACCCATTCTCCGGCGGATGCAGCAGCCCCAAATAAATATTGATAAAATCCATAGACAGTTATTGCGGCGGCAGCTCCTAACAGCACCAGGATCAACCGCTTTACCTGCTCCATAGAATGAATATTATTAATCACGAAGTAATAAAGCAATAGGTAGCGTCCCATAAGATGCGAATAATTATAAAGGCTGAATTTCCAGTCCGGCGATCCCAAAATAGATGCCGCTGATAAAAGCACCAGCAGAATAATGATCTTATCAAAAGGAGTCCGCTTCAAATTCATCCGGCGCAATAGGACCATTTTCCCCACCCAGAGCAGTGTCCCGGCAGCTAAAAAAGCGCTGGTTATAGTAAGAGATATTGGTAAAAAAAAGGTCACCGCCAAAATGCAGTACTCAATTAAATAATCAAGATCGTATCGGGCTTGAAGCGACTGATAGATTATTTTCACAAATTCACCTATTCTTATTCATCATAAGCTGAGTCACAAATTCTTGCTTCATCTTATGACGTTTCTAAACGATACCGGATTACCTTATATTATACATACCCGGAGGATATTTTGTCTACCCGCCGATGAGCTGCCGGGCGGTGCCAATTAAATACAGGGAGCCGGCCATGCAGATCAGGCCCTGATCGCCGGAAAGGACTTTAACCCGCTTTATTCCGGCTGCAATGGAAGAAGCTGTTTCCACATGACGGGCGACAATTTTTTCAGCAACTTTTGCCGGATCACCGGCCCGCTCCGACAGCGGTGCCACGACGACTGCCTGATCCTGAGGCCGGATTAAATTTTTGACAATACCGGCGATATCCTTATCCTGCAAAATTCCCAGCAAAAAAGTGACTTGCCGCTGAGGAAAGAATTCATCCAAACTTTCCCGCAAGGTCCTGGCTCCGTCCGGATTATGAGCGCCGTCAACCACAATCAGCGGCTGACGGGAAACAATTTCAAACCGGCCCGGCCACCGTACCCGGGCAAGCCCCTCCCGTATAGCAGCAACATCGATCCGGCTGTCCTTCCCGGCAAGCAGCATGGCGGTCATAATCGCCACGGCACAATTTTCCACCTGATGGCGGCCCAGCAAATTCAGAGAAAAAGCGCCAAGAAAGCCGAATCGGCCCGTCTGAATGGTAATTTTCTGTCTGTAATCAGCCGAGCCTTCAAATTGGCCGTAAAAATCCCGGCCTAAAACATACAAAGCCGCATCCTTTTCCCTGGCAGTACAGTCGATTACCTTAAGAGCCGCTCCCCTGGCAGCGGTAATTACCGGTACCCCCGGTTTGATAATGCCTGCTTTATGGCGGGCAATTTCTTCAATCGTACTGCCGCAGCGATCTGTATGCTCCAAGGTAACATTGGTGATTACGGCAGCTTCCGGCAAAATCACATTCGTAGAATCCAGCAAACCTCCCAGGCCCACTTCGATCACCGCATATTCCACGCCGGCTGCCGCGAAATAATAAAATGCGGCGGCCGTCAGCACCTCAAACTCCGTGGGATGCTCCCAGCCTTCCGCCGCCATTTGATTCACAAACCGGCTGGTATAACCGATCGTCTCGCCAAAAACCTGGCGGGAAACGGATTCACCGTCAATGCTCATCCGTTCGGTGTAATCGACCAAATGGGGCGAAGTATACATTCCTGTCTTAATGCCGCTGGCTGTCAGGATTCCTCGGATCATCGCCGTCGTTGAGCCCTTGCCGTTTGTTCCCGTCACATGTACTGTTTTAAACCGTCGTTCGGGATGATGCATAAATTCAAGCAGCTTTTCAATCCGGCTCAATCCTAATTGAATGCCGAATTTACTCAGACCGGCCAAGTACTCCAATGATTGTTCATAGGTCATCCTGTCTCACCCCGCTGATATAATTTCGGCAAGGGCCGGCAAAACCTGCCCTTGCTTATTAAAATCACAATTTTGCCAAATATTCCAGTCGTTCCTTGATTGCCACACATTTTTCCTGAAATTCCGTTTGCTTAGCCTTTTCCTTGGCAATGACTTCCGCCGGAGCCTTGGCCGCAAACCCGGCGTTGCTGAGTTTGCCGGCAATACGGGCCAAATCCCTCTGAAGCCCCGCCATTTCCTTATTTAATCGGGCTGTCTCTTTTTCAATATCAATCAGACCTTTCAGCGGCAGGTAAATTTCCACACCGCTGACTACAGCCGTCATGGCATTTTCCGGTTTCGTATCATTGACCGGCAGCAGAGTGACTGGCCGGGCGGCAGCCAATGACTCCAGATATTGAATGTTAGCCGCGAAAACAGATTGCAGCTTTTCGGAAGCGAACTGGAGAATCACCGGACTTTTCCGTCCCGGCGGAACATTCATTTCTGCCCGCATGTTGCGGACAGCCTTAACCGTATCCATAATAACATTCATGCTTTCTTCCGCCTGTCCATTAACCAGCTTATCAATTTCCGACGGCCAGGCAGCCACCATAATGCTCTTGCCCGTGTGAGGCAGATGCTGCCAAATCGTTTCGGTAATAAACGGCATGAAGGGATGCAGCAGTTTCAGGGTATTTTCCAGCACATACCACAGTACATATTGCGCCGTTGCCCGGCTGGCAGCATCCGCTTGATTGTATAACCGGCTTTTTGCCAGTTCAATATACCAGTCACAATACTCGTTCCAAATGAACTCATATAACACCCGGGCAGCCTCACCCAATTCAAACCGTTCCAGATTGCGGGTCACATCGCCTACTGCATGGACGTAGCGGCTTAAAATCCATTGATCCGCCAGGGTGTATTGTTCATCTGCCGGTTTCACAGCGGCTGAAAATCCTTCCAGATTCATCAGCACGAAGCGGGAAGCGTTCCACAGTTTATTAGAAAAATTGCGGCTGGACTCCACCCGCTCCCAGTAAAACCGCATATCATTTCCGGGAGTATTGCCGGTAATCAGTGTAAACCGCAGCGTATCGGCACCGTATTTCTCAATGACCTCTAAAGGATCAATGCCGTTTCCTAAGGATTTACTCATTTTACGACCCTGGGGATCCCGGACCAAACCATGGATAAATACGTGCTTAAAGGGAATATCCTGTTGAAATTCCAGCCCCATCATAATCATCCGCGCCACCCAGAAAAAGATAATATCGTAGCCGGTCACCAGCACGCTGGTCGGATAGAACTGAGCCAATTCCGGCGTTTTTTCCGGCCAGCCCATGGTGGAAAAAGGCCAGAGGGCAGAGCTAAACCAAGTATCCAGCACATCCGGATCCTGTTCCACTTTGCGGCCGCACTTAGGACAAACCGTTATATCTTCACGGGAAACAATGGTCTCGCCGCACTCGCAATACCAGGCCGGAATGCGATGCCCCCACCAGATTTGACGGGAAATGCACCAGTCGCGGATATTTTCCAGCCAATTGATATAGATTTTGGTAAACCGTTCCGGCACAAACTGAATCCTGCCGGAGGTAACGGCTTGAATAGCCGGTTTTGCCAAAGCTTCCATCCGGACAAACCACTGTTTGGAGATCAGCGGCTCCACTACTGTGCGGCAGCGCTGGCAATGGCCCACCGCATGGCTGTGTTCGTCAATTTTAACTAAATAGCCCTGCTCCTTCAAATCATTCACCAGGACCTTACGGCATTCATAGCGATCCATGCCGGCGTATTTACCCGTATCCCCGGCCATTGTGCCGTCGGGATTGATAACGATAATTTCCGGCAGCTGATGGCGGAGCCCCATCTCAAAGTCGTTGGGATCATGCGCCGGCGTGACTTTCACCGCACCGGTGCCAAAGGAAGGATCCACATACTCGTCGGCAATAATCGGCAAACGCCGTCCGACTAACGGCAATATCAGATATTTGCCTACCAGATTCTTGTAACGGTCATCGTCAGGATGAACGGCAACTCCCGTATCACCGAGAATCGTTTCCGGCCGGGTCGTGGCAACCGTGAGAAATTCATCATCAGTTCCTTCCACCGGATAGCGAACGTGATACAAATGCCCCGGCTGCTCCTCATGTTCCACCTCAATATCGCTTAAGGCGGTATTGCAGCGGGGGCACCAGTTGGTAATGCGGCTTCCCTGATAAATCAATCCTTTTTCGTATAAAGAGACAAAAACTTCCCGCACGGCTTTGGAACAGCCTTCATCCATAGTAAAACGTTCCCGTTGCCAGTCGCAGGACGCACCGAGGCTTTTTAATTGGGTAAGAATCCGGCTGCCGTATTGTTTTTTCCAGTCCCAAACCTTTTCGATAAATTTTTCCCGTCCCACATCATAGCGGGAAATCCCGTCTTTAGCCAGCATCTCTTCCACTTTGATCTGGGTGGCAATTCCGGCGTGATCGGTACCCGGCATCCATAATGTATTATACCCCTGCATCCGCCGCCAGCGGATCTCAATATCCTGCAGTGTTTCGTCAAGAGCATGGCCCATGTGCAGCTGCCCGGTTACATTGGGAGGAGGAATTACAATACTGAAGCCTTCCTTGTCCGGTTCCACCTCAGCATGAAACAAGCCATTTTCTTCCCAGAACTGATACCATTTCTTTTCCACCGCCTGGGGATCATAAACGGTGGGAATATTTTTCTCTGCCATCGCCAGTTCGCCCTCCTAATAAGTCAAAAATAAAAGCTCCGTCATCCCGAAGGACGAAAGAGCTTGCTTTCGTGGTACCACCTTGATTTTCTGCTTTATCGCCAGACAATAAAGACAGACTTTACTGCCGCTAACGGGGCATTCCGGCTGGACCTACTGCATTCATTCAGCCCAGCGGCTTAAGGATGACCTTCCGCTACCTTCGGCTAAGAGATCTTTCAGCCGGAGGATCTCCTCTCTAATCAACCGATGGATAGCGTACTCTTCCTATCATAGCCTATAGCAATATAACTATTTTACTATACTCTCCTGCCCTATTCTTTGTCAAGTTTTCCTGGCAATATCGTTAAGCGTTGAATCAGGCTTTGTTCTCAACCGCTTTTTTCTCTTTCAGATAGTTGTCGATAGCCGCCGCCGCTTTCTTTCCGGCCCCCATTGCCAGGATAACGGTGGCGGCGCCGGTCACA
>JBDKTO010000100.1 GCA_039680175.1 Veillonellales bacterium
CTGGTCTGTCCAAAAATTTACCGGATATCCCGTCGTCAATATATTCTATAATGTTTGTAATTCCCTTGTTGAGCAGAAAGGCTTTACAGGAAGCTATTTGATCGTCAAGGCTATAGCCTGTTTTCGCCTGGTCCTCTGTCGATACACGGGCGTAAATAGCAGCGTTTAGCATAATATTACCTCTAAAATTTAAGTATAAGTGGAATGAAGCGGAGAAAATCCTCTATCCGAAAGAAGTGGCTGTAATAACGAATCAACCAGGGGCCAACCTCTCTGTAAAGTTGCATTTTTGCGTTCTATTAAATAATAGACAAGCAAAACAGCAGGTTGCCGATATATCCATGATAAGTTATAGTTTCTCGTTATTAGTATTTCAAATTCTGACTGCTTTTGCTGTAAAAAATCCTTTACTTCTTCGAATTCAACATTGCTAAGCATGGGAAGCAATTGATCAATTAGAAATGTGTTGGCATTTGGATCAAATTTTTCCCGATATTCCAATGGATAATATTGGATGCAAAATTCGGCCCATTTTTCATGCTCTGAACTTTTCTCTGCTATTTTCTCCATTGCCTCCAAGAAAAAGTGGTCAGCTGACTCAACTAAGGCCATGCTTCGTGCCATGCATCGCTTTACTTGTGAATCAGCTTTAACTTGTGATTTGTAGGTTGTGTCATGCGACATCTCAGCATATGCATGCTGGAGCAACGTTCTAATTTGTATCTCACAAGGTGTATTAGGAGAAATTTTTTCATTCCGATATTCCACTTGGGTTATGTTATAAACAACGTAGTGTACAGATTCATAGGTAAAAAGTTCAGGAGATTTTTCTCTTTCATCTTCGAAGTCTCTATCTTTCGACGCTTTCCATAATACTCCGTCCTGATCTTCAATGATTTTTTTGATTATATCTATATCAGTAGTAAGTAATACAACAAAACGGACGCCAACTTTGTCAGTGATGTCTTCGTAGGGAGAGGTATAATCCTTTCCTCGATGAAAAGCTTTAGCAATAAGCGAATCAACTTCTTTAATACGAGGTTTACCCAATGGAATCTTTAAAAATAAATCTATATTTTTAACTCTATCTTTCAAAATATTGAATATGGAGTCTTGGACAAAGTACCCCCATGAACGAAAAACAGGTATTTCTCCGATATAACGGTTTCGAAATTCTGTTTCATCCATAGCGGAGCCCTCCTTAAGAATCTTGGCTAGTAATACGTCCTTTTATTTTTAGTGACGTATAATCTGTTACTTCATTATAACTTTCCATGACCAATAAATCATCTGTATTTTGGCCGGAAGCAGGAGATGGAAAACTTATTTTTACACCAGTATTAAACTTCATTCGTCGAATTTTTAGTTTTCTATTAATACGCGAGATATCTTTTGATATTGCTATTAGTGGTAATTTATCCTGTGTTAATCGAGAAGTATATTGATCGATTATTTCTGGATCTTCAAAATAAGTATTCGCAAAATGCTGACCGTTTATTACCGCTGACTGGTCAGACTTTAAATATGTATGTAATGAATTTACTAATTCAATCTTTTTCTCATCAGTAAAATTTGAATTATTTACAATAAAATCTTTAGTTGAAGAATAAAAGGTTTCGGTTTGGTGTGCTGCATTCACTAATTGTTTACATCCTAAAAAGGTTTGATAAAAATAATTAGCAAGGCAGACAGTTCCGTTATGAACTGCATTTTGATCAAACACATAGATTGATAAGTCATTCGGATTAATGGGAGAATTAGTATTATCTCTAACAAAAAAACCAATTTTATAAAGCCTTTGAGCATTCGTTAAAAAGAGATTAGATAAAAAATCTACTTGGTTAACATCTTGAATATGAAATCCGGTTTCACCTTCAGCCTTAATTAAAGCAATAAATTGTTGCTGAGAAGCGCCTGTCCTGCCAGAAAGGGAAACTAGAATTCCTTCTGGAATTCGATTATTTGATTGAGATTGAAATAGCTTTTGTGCCAAGGAAATGGTTTTAGAAATAAAGGTTTCATCAGAAGAATTTTCCATAATGCTAATTACCTGTGTAACGGATGAAACATCGGTAGTATCATTAACCTGCATCTCTAGGCAATTAGATCCTTTTCCCATGACATCAGTAACCCTTCTAGTTAGTGCCGCCAGAGCTTCACCATCCAAGTGAATAATCTCATGACTAAAAATAGGAGCAGCTCCTGCAAGTGAATTTGGCACTTGATGGATGATTGTTTTATCAATGGACATCATAGCTAAATCAATCATAATTTAACACTCTCCCTTAATGATATTATTGCAGGTTAAAAATAAAAAGACACAGCTTGTCCAATTCTGCTGTGTCTTTTAGTATTACTTAGCTTTTTTAAGTGCGGCTACTTCTGATTCGGTTTGCAGTTGTCTCATGGCAAGAATATTAATGGATTCTCCTTGAACGGCTTGAGTAGAAGCTATTTTGTCAATTTTTTTATCCGCTAATTGCAGTATGCTAATGACATCTTTATCGATTTTTGCATCTAGTTTGGTAATATCAGCTTTTGTAGCCATATTCGATTCGACATTTGACAGCCTTTTGTCTATGCCAGATAATTGTTCTTCCACGCCAGAAAACTTTTTTAAGAGCAGTTCTAATAATTCACGGTCAGTCATTTTATTCCACCTTCCCGATGCTTGATAGCGTACTCTTACTTTGCCCGGCGTTTATTCGATTTGGTTTTATCCAGGACAGATATTTGAATATCATGCATTCCAACTTTGGTTTCAATACGGTTAAGTTGTTCCGTATGACGGTCGAGAATTTCAGCGTTTTGATGATAGCCGTCAAGGAGAGCAGTAAGCGAGGTACCGTGGTTGTTTTCGATACGGGCAAGGGATTGTTTAACTTCCCTAAGTTCTTCTTTGGTGCTCATTTCGTTACGAATGGATTTCAATTCATTTAAAACAAGTGCCTGGAATTCTTCATTGGTCATAAGCTCACTTCCTTAATAACCAGCTATTCTTTAAAAAATCTTCAACGTAATATTGTTCTAGGTCATAAAAATGCGAAAGCAGCTCGACCGCGAATTTATCAGCTTCATCTTCTTTGTGGCTGTTGGGTAGAAGGTTCTACCTGCTATGCTATAGCTTGTATACTGGGGATGAAGGAGAATGTGAGCGATTTCATGGGCGACCACTGCTTTGATTTGCCATTCTTCGGTCAATCTATTATTTATAGCAATATACTTTCTGCGAAGTATGCGCTTCCAAAATCCATTTACTTGGCTTGGAGTTTTACAGTATATAATTCTTATTTTAAGAGTTGTGGCAATAGAGATAGGATCGTTAGTGTCATATCTTTTTATAAGGTTGCGCACACGTAAAGGAATATTATACATGGAATCATCCCTTATTTCTTGCGCTTGTTTTGTTCTTTAGCATCCCAATACATCAGTTCAATAATTTTTGCTATTTTTTCTTTGTCCGCTGGCGAGGCTATTTCACCATTAAGAGTATAATCTTCCTGCTCAAGGATTCTTAATAAGTCCTTGGGTTTTTTCTTTTGGGGTGGATTGCTAGGCGTGGGATTGTTTGATTGTGCCAGTATATAATCTGTCGATACACTAAAATATTTTGCCATCTTTTTTAAAGTTGTTTGACTAGGCTGCTTTTTATTTGATTCGTAATAGGCTATAGTGCTTTGACTAAGATTAAGTTTAGCTCCTAATTCTTGCTGTGATAGTTTTGATTCTTCACGTAATGTTTTTAGGCGTTCTCCGAACGTAGACACAATACAACGCACCTCACTTATGACTATATTTTACAATATTACTATCGGTCATAATAGCATATATGACCGATGGATATATTTTTTTGAAAAACGATTGACATTATGACTAGCAGTCATAATAATAAAACTATAGAACATGACTGGTGGTCATAGCAGGAGGCGGTGAAATGAAAAATCAAAGATTGATTGATAAAAGAAGCGAGTTGGGATTAACTCAAATCAAACTTTCTGAAATAGTAGGTATTTCGCAAAGTATGCTGGCTCGTATTGAATCTGGTTGCAGAGAACCGAGCAAAGAAACAAAAATTGAAATTGCCTGTTATTTTGGGGTTACTGTTGAGTGGCTTTTTTATGAAGATTTTTATGACTCAAAGTCATGCAAGCAATCCAACCCCAAGCCGGCAGCATAGGAGGGTATGGTGGAATATTAAAGGTCGTAAGAATATTAGATGAATTTCGCATTATTGTAAATTACGGCAGTAACAGCGGGGCAAAAGTTGGTCAAAAGATGATGGTTATTCAGAGCCATGAAACTATTTATGATCCGGAAACACATGCTGACTTGGGCAATATTTCGATCAATAAAGCCATTATTGCCATCAAAGAAGTTTATCCTCTTTTCTGTGTATGCGTAAACGGGGAGGAACAAAATCCATTTTTGATGTCAAGACGATTGAATGTTGATATTGGAGAGATATCCTTTGGTCCACCATCAACAATTCAAATTAACGTTAACAAAATTACTCAAAGAAAAAAGAATATCTCAAGCGGAATTGCACCGGCGCTCCGGTATTAGTGAATCTTTCATTTCGGAGTTATGCGCCGGTAAAAAACAGCCAACGGTTACGACAGCAAAAAAGCTGGCTGCAGGTCTTGAGGTAACAATTTCTCAACTGTTGGATGATAGATCATAGTACCGGCATGCGGCGGACGGGGTAATCAGTATCAGGGATGCTGGAGATTTATTCATCGAAAAGGCTACTCTCCGAACCATAAGCCGACAGCGTAGGAGGTGATAGGGGTGACTAAAATAACAAAGATCGATAAACCCAAAAACGAAGGTGTGCTATATGATGCTTTGTTTCAAGAATCAATTCAAGGAAATCTGTTATGGGTAAGGGTTATTGTGCAAAAGCCACCTTCCGGTATAGGGGAATATTCTTCTATTGCAAATTCTGTTGCTTTGGAGCTAACTGGTGAAAAAATGACACTAAAAGAAGAAATTAATAACAGTTTAGCCGTGATTGGAGCAATGCTAACCGAAGACCTTACAGACCAATTGATCCAGCAACCCACTTCAGAAGAAATCCAGCAATCTGGCCGGTAATCCAAGAATGTTTTTGCATAGTATCACTAAAACGACTTAAGTATCCTTTTGATATTGGAATGTTGTGATCTTCAATAATTTTCAATTGATTGCGAAGCTCATCAAGTTCTTTTCTTTCTTCTGAGCCTTCCACGATGATAAAAGTCCTGCCAAGTTATAATTGTTGCCGGATATTCCCCGATTTAAAAAAGATTGTGTTCAAGCGGACAACCAGTATCAGCATATCTTATACGGGAGGGGTGAGGATGTTAACCGAAGATTCGTATTGTCCTCCGTTATCAGAGGCTGCGGAGGAAGCGATGGCAAAGGCAATTGCTGAAATAATAATCGCCAGAATGGAAGCTGCAAATGCATCTGAAAAGGCCGAGTAAAATCGGCTGATCAAATTTTGGACAAACGGAGGGGTGAGCACAGGATAAGATGGTCCGGGTTTGCGCTGATACTTACAACTGTAGAAAATCGTTTATAAGGAAGGTGTTTGTTTGATAGGACTTTGGATGGCGATAGGCCATGGCGGGTTTGAGGCAGGGGCATTGCTTTTAGCAGTATTTTTATTACTCCAGCTTTGCGAGATGAAGGGTGGAACGCACAATGACACTCCGTGAGCATATCCGGCAAAGAGACCGGCAGCGTCGAATTGTAACGCTTGTTGTGATGATATCCTGTTTGGCTGTTCTTACGGTATTTACTTGTGGCAATGCGGCACCCAAGGGACAGCTGATGACTGAGACTTATACTGTGGTGGCAGGCGATACACTCTGGGATATAGCCGGGAAGTATATGCAGAAAAACACTTACGCGCCACGGGAAATCCGCGAATTTTACCAGGGAATCATTGAGTTGAATTATGATTCGGTGTTCTCTGACAGGCAGCCGGGCGATATTCGGACGGGTGACCGATTGCAGATTAATTATTGGATAAAAAATTGAGCCTGCCCGTGAGCAGCGGACAGGCCGGAAAGGGTGAGGAGTAAGGAAATCCTCTTAGGTACATTATCGCACTGAAAGGGGGTGAAGAAGTTGCCCGAGCTGGCTAAATACAAGCCATTTATGGCGGCTCGAAGGATTAAAGTTATTTATCTGGCGTTGCGGGAGTTTCGGGGATGGAGTAGAGAAAAGGCTTCGATGCTTACGGCTATGAGCCCCAAAACGATTGAACGTATTGATAAAGGCAAGGACCCGACAAAAGACCAGGTAAAGATGATGGACAAGGTTTACGGCTGCCAGGGAGAATTGATCGACTACTGGTTAGGACGGCTAAAGCTTAGCTGCCAAGTGTTAAGGAAATCATTTGGGAGAAAAGAAAAATCGCCTGTGTTAGCGCACAGACGATAAGTAAAGCAATATAAAAAAATCTTCTACCGCCATTGTACCACGCCGGTGCAATGGCGGTCAATCGGAGGCGGCAGATGGACCAAGAATATCAGCAGGGTTTTACCGATGCATCCCAGGTCAGAATCGAGTCCAAGACGCCGCAGGAAATGTTGCTAAATATTAAAATTGCCCGGTCCATAGGAAACGCCTACTGGACCGGGTACGCCGATAGGATGACAGAGATTTATTTTGAAAGGTGGGGTGAACATGGTAAGTGCTTTGACGGAAAAATACCGGAAGTTAATGGAGCAGCGAGTCAATGAATATATTCGGGCCAGGGAAGAAGCTGAGCAGCAGCCATACGACAAAGTATCAACGGAAACACTGATTGCTGTTGAAAAAGAATACGAATCTGATGGCGCGCACGGCAATATCGCGGCTTTAGCGCATGCACATGTGATATCAACAATACTTTGGACTCGGGGAGAACGGGTCAAGGATGTAGTGGCGTGAATACCGTTTGCGAGAAGTGCGGAGCGCAGGGGATTATAACCTTCGATTCCCGGCTGGTGGCAGTATTTAAGTGCCCGAAATGCGGGCATAGATGGTCCACGTTAAAACCAAAACAAGGAGGCAAATAGCGCTATGAATCTTGACAGATTTGCCTATGGCCTGCCGGATTTACAAGATGAGCCGTTGCTTGGTATTTGCGCTCATTGCGGTAGATTTCTGTACGAAGAAGCCCTTCATGAAGACGGAGAGGTATTTTGTGATGAGCAATGCTATACGGAATGGCTAGAAAGAAAAGAGAGGGATGAACTATATGGCAATGCCTGAAAAGAAAGTGGCTACGTTAAATGATTTACCGGCTGAAAAGCAGCTGGAACTACTGAAAAGACAGAGCATTTCCTTCCTGGGTGACGGGCAAGTATTTGTAAAAAAAACCACTGATGGTTTTGTGAGGGCAGTTAAAGCGCCGGTTGTTTTAGAAGAATCGAACAGTGAGTTGGCCGTTATTCAAAACAAGACAATGGTAACGGCAAAGGGATTTTATCATGCGAATCAAATTGCTGGACTGTCGATTATAACCCCCGAAAAGTTGACTCTGCCGGATGGACAAGTTGTCGTAAATCCTTACCCGATGGTTGACCCGGAAAGCCAAACACTGCGGAAAATATGGGTAAAAAAGATGGCTATCGGTTACAGCCCGACCGGTGTCCTGGTGGTAACATCGGCAACACTTCTGTACGACATCAATATGTATTTCATTCAAGACTTGGTAAAGAAAGTAACATATAATGCCGCTGCCGGTCGGGTTTGCATGGAAAACACGCTGACGGATGATGAAAAGAAAAAAGGCATTTTCTATAAGATTGACGGCGCTATGGGTGTATGGGCGGACATGACCAATAAAGACGTGCTAAAAGCGGTTGATACCTTTGTGAACAAGAAGCAATTTGCCGAAAGGAACGCGCAGACCATTGCCGAACGGGTTGCACTGCAAAAGCATCCTGCTATGGCACATATTGCTTACATCGAGCCGGTAGGCAGCGAGAAGCATCATCAAGCGAAAGTTATAATTTATGGCTTCGTTCCGGATTTTTCGCAAAAGCAGTTATTGGATATCGCGGATCAGGCCGAGCGCGGCGAGGAAATTGTAGTAAACGGTAAAAAAGCGGAAGTGATTGAAACGGTTGGCACAGCATCCACCGATGATATGACGGTTGATGTTGACGATGAAGAAAAAGAGGCGCAAGCAGAACCTTCCCACGGACCGGTAAAAACCGATTTGTTTGGAGGTGAAAAGTTCTAATGCTGAAAGAGATTGCTTTTTCAAACTTCAAGGGACAAACCGGGGCGCAGCCGCTAAACGGAATGGACATATTTATTGGCCGGAACGGTTCCGGTAAAACGACCCGTATTATCAATATGCAAAAGGCTGTTTTGGAAAATCGTGCAGCTGGGTATAAAGCCGATTGCTTGAAGCTCATCTTTGAAGCACTGGGAGCTAAGGGTATTCAGGGGGAATTGGTTAAAGAAATTTTAGAGCCGATTCGTGCGGAAATCGGCGGCAACCTTAAACTGATGGGCTTTACTCATGAACCGTTTTTCCAGACAGAAAGCGATACCGGCAAAGAAATCTTTCAGTTTGGCTGGATAAACGAAAAAGGCCATAGTGTTAACTTCGATGCACTTTCAACTGGACAGCAGACGGTATTCCTGGCCGCCATGATGCTGACGATTATTGACCGGGCGCAGCCTACACTTCGCGTATTGGTAATGGATGACCTGAACCATCTTGATAGAAACAACTTTCAGATGCTGATAGATGGCCTGAGTAAAGTAAAAGGCAAGCTGGATAACATTATTCTGGCCGGCGCCATTGAATTCAACTTCGCGGCCGATGGCTGGAATGTATATGATTTGAGCGCTGAACCGGAAGAAGTGAAGCAGAGTGCCTAAAAAGATTGGTAGTTTTTATGACAGCCGCGGGATGTTGTTTGTGGATTGTGCAGAATGCGAACGTGGCGGCAATGGTAACGACAAAGACAAATGTTCCTCTGGCTGGCAAAACAAGCGCTGCGGCAAGGACGGCTGCTTTTGCGGAGCGCTGATTCCTGGCGTGGAGGCGAAGAAGAATGCCTAACCTTCTTGAAGGACTTAATGATAATAAGAGGCAGGCTGTAACTTCCGATTCAACACTTGTAAAGAGATACCGATTTTCTGTTAGTACCGGAATGCCTGATAGTGAAATTAACGAGATTGTTACTGTAAGCGGTAATACTTCTGATAGGGAACTTGAAAAAATGTTTGACGGCTGGGTACAAGATCAACTAATAGTTGAATGCCGCTTTTTGGAAGAAATAAGTACTACTAAGGCGGGTGATTAATTTGCCTATTCTTCTTGACGGCCTCAATGAAAATCAACGGAAAGCAGTAACGTCAACCGCTCCCGTTATCCTTTGCCTGGCCGGTGCTGGCTCAGGCAAGACCACCGTCCTGACCCGCAGAATCGCCCATTTGCATCAAGAATACCGCATTGGCACTGTTAACATGCTGGCCTTAACCTTCACCCGCCTGGCGGGAAAAGAAATGAAAGAGCGCATTATGCGGCTGATCGGCGAGAACCAGGGGAAAAAGTTATTCGTCAATACCTTTCACGCCTTTGCGGTTGCTGTGCTTCGCCGGTGGTGTTACAAGCTTGGGATTGAAGAGAACTTCACTATTTACGACCAGGAAGATCGGGAAGCAATACTGCAGATTATTATTGAGGAATTCGGCAGTCGGGTTACATTGAAAAAAGTTCTGGATAGGCAAGCAAACTGCAGCGATTACCGGGAAGAACAAAAAAAATACCCGGAAGAGTGCCGGGTACTCATTGAATACGGTTACCGCTGCAAGCAGAATAACGCCGTTGACTTGGACAGGCTGATTGATTTAGTTGTACGGCTGTGGCAATTACACCCGGATGTATTGCAAGAGTATCAGCAAAATTACACCCATGTTTTCATTGATGAATTCCAGGACACCAACGATGAGCAAATGGCCATGATCGAGTTATTACATCCGCAACACATATTTTTCGTCGGCGACGATTTTCAGAGCATATATGGCTGGCGCGGTTCAAGGGTTGAGTTCATCATTGATCTTCCTAAATACCGGCCAGACTGCGAAGTTATTAAACTGGAAGACAATTACCGGTCTACCGAGCAGATTGTTGCGGCTGCTAATCGGCTAATCAAGCACAACGTAAACCAGACGGAAAAGAAGCTGGTTGCTCACAAAACGGGGATTGAGGTTGTAACTTATCAGGCCAAAGACAGCGGGGAGGAAGCCGCCAATATTGCCGCACTGATGAAACCATTGGTTAATAATCCAGCAGCAGCGATTTCTCCGAAAGATATAGCGGTACTGGCAAGGACAAATAACCAAATTGATAATATCAAATATATTCTTGAAGATGCTAGAATACCGGTCCTCCGTGTATCCGGTAAAGATGATCCGTTTAAAGCACCGGCGGTCAGGCCAATTATGAACTGGTTGTATTTCCTGCATAATCGGAAAAATAATGTATCCTTTAAAAAATGCGCTAGACAGTCTGGTGTAACCGGGCTACAAATTGCAGCATTAGAAATTAATGCGATCCAGCAAGATATGTCCATGTACGATGCCGGTAAGAACTTTGGTATTGATGGGGTTTATCAATTTATCCGGCTATGGGAAGAGCAAGAATCTACCGGCAGGCCGTCGCATGAATTCCAGTTGCTGAAAGAATTGCTGCAAATTAATGACCATCCTGATATTGACAAGGCACTTCACATGATTGCAGTTTGGGAAGCGTCAAAAATGGAACTGGGAGAGAATTGCCTGATACAAGCATTTCTGAAATTCCTCCGGTACCGGGATATTCAAGAAAAACTGATTGAGCAAAAGGATGCAGTTAAGCTAATGACGGTACACGCGTCCAAAGGGCTTGAGTTTGACACAGTGTTTGTGGCTGGGATGAATCAAGGAATATTCCCATCAAAGCGGGGAGATATCGAAGAAGAACGACGCCTATTCTATGTAGCGGTAACCAGGGCGAAAAATCGGTTATATATCACATGGCCGGATATGGCCCCGGATTGGAGAGGATCACCGGTTAAGGCAAAGTGTAGTCAATTTATAAACGAAATGGGAGTAGGGGGAGAATAACATGCAAGTTATTACTGAAGAAGACAAACTTCAAGATCAATGGTACGAGGAAGCTAAAAAACAAACCGTAGAAACGCTACCGGGTTTTATTAAAAAATTAACTACCGAATATCAGCATGATTATGGCACGATATGTCATGCAATAGCGGCGGCCGCCGTTGGTGCGGCTTGGGCTGTTGATCATTCAGAACAAGGCGGTATAACCGGTTTTCAAGCAAGTTGTATTAACTGGGAATTCTTAAAACAGTGGGGCAGAATTACACCGCCGGCAAGAATTTTGAGTTACAAAGAAATGCTCTATCCGCAAAAAGAGTATGTATTTACAACAATTTCTAAGGAGACTTGGGACTGGCTTCAAAAAACTGCGAAAGAGTATTTAGCTAGTAAAACAGAAGCCCACCCGAATGTAATAGCCCACTGGGAATCAATAGCCAATGGCAAAATACCGTTTGGTTTTTCTATTGAAGAATAACATTGGATAAGATTATAAATTTCATGTTTGATGATGCTTTTAACAAATGTGGTGATTAACATGCGCTGCAAACGCTGCGGACGAGCCTTAAAAGATTCAGTCTCTATTGAGCACGGATATGGGCCGGTATGCTATGAAAAGCGGTACAAGGGATTTAAGTACCAAACAGAACTACGGTTTAACCCGCTACTGGTGGGAACGGCAAGAGAGCAGCATGACATTATCGATAAGCTGCTAAAAGAAAAAATCTAGGGTAACGGGCAGACTAATCAAAAATAGCCTGCCCCAAACCCTAAATAATTATGAAGGAGAGGATTTACATGCCAATGGAAATACCGGTTTCCCTATCTACTATATGCGGTGGAGCGCTAGAAGAACAGTTCCAGCAAGTATATCCCGCGGTAATTGCTCAGTTGCGCGGAGGAAACAAAGGGTCTGTCTCCATCACGATTGATTTTAAAAAGGTGCCGGATACGACTACTATGGTTTCCACGTCATACAAATTGACGCCTAAGTTCCCAGCCAGTGGCAAGGCAAGTATTTGCCAGTTAACAGACAAGTTCGGACTTAAGACGGAACCGCCGGCAGAAAAGCCTAAAGTAATTGGTTTATTTGATAAAAAAGTTGAGGGAGGAAACAGCAATGAGTAATCAAGAGAAAACAATCAACGTAACTCCGAATGGGGACACCTTAATCATTCGGGAAGGACGGGCTCCGGAGGTATTCCGGTATGATGGATTTCGATATAACGCCAATTCCACACCGGCGCTAATTGAGCTGGTTAAAAGCAAGTCGGTGAAACCGCATTGCGTGGTTGCCTACAATGAGAATGGGTTTCAAGCAATTCTTAATGATAAAGTCGTGGATCGTGAACAGGACCGCATTACCTATATATTTAAAAAATCGCAGCAATACAAGGAGTGGAAAAAAATTCTGGAAGATGGATCGGTGTTCACTCAGAAACAATTCCTTGACTTCCTGCGCCGCCGTGAAGAGGGTGAGATTAACGCGATTGATTCACTAATCGCCAATATTCAAGGTTTCAAATATGTGACTAATATTTCCGGTGACTTCACCTTTGATGATCGAAATAATTATACCTTCGCTATCAAGGTTGGGGATTCCGAGACTACTGTCAAGTTGCCTCAGTACCTGGTTGCCAACATTGAAATCTACAATGAATCAGGATTTACCCAGGAAATTGAACTTGAGCTTGAAGTGGAAAAGCCGAAAGCAGAAGGAGAAAAACCACTTTTCGCTCTGCATTGTCCGAAGCTTCCGAGGTATCTGCAGCTGGCTGTTGATTATGAAATCGACAGGGTGAAGAAAGAGCTTGACGGTTATCTGATTGTTGCCGGTGATATTTAATGAAACAGGGGCCGGTAATACGGCCCCTTATTTTTAATGGCGGTGAGAATATGGGTAAATCAAAAATAGAGTGGTGTGACCGTACATGGTCGCCTGTTACTGGTTGCACGAAGGTTAGCCCTGGGTGCCAAAATTGCTATGCGGAACGAATGAGTAAGCGGTTTGGCGAAAAGTGGGGGCTTCCAAAGGATGATCCGTTTAAAGTGACAGTACACCATGATAGGTTGGATCAGCCACTTCATTGGACAAAGCCGAGTAAAATATTTGTTTGCAGTATGGCTGATTTGTTCCATGATGATGTTTCGTTCAATTTTATCCATGAGATATGGGATATTATGAAAGCTTGTCCACAGCATACCTTTCTTATCTTGACTAAAAGGCCGAAAAAAATGAAAGAAACGCTTGAACGTATATATAGTTTAGAACGGCTAGGATGGGCAAAAGGTTTTTGGAATCACGTTTGGCTAGGCGTAACCGCCGAGAACCAAGAGCAGGCCGACAAGCGGATACCGATACTGCTGCAAATTCCGGCAGCAAAACGGTTTGTAAGCGTGGAGCCTATGCTGGGGACGGTGAATTTGAACCGATATATTATGCCATCGCAAAAGGCCAAAGGAACCCTATTTAATGCTCCAATAGAGCTTTCGGGAAAAGATCTTGCGGATTTAGTTGGCTTCCATTCGCTTGACTGGATCATCTGCGGTGGTGAGAGCGGTCCGGGCGCGCGGCCTGTGCATCCTGATTGGGTACGGAGCCTGCGGGATCAGTGCAAAATGTCCGGAACGGCATTCCTGTTTAAGCAATGGGGTGAGTGGGCACAAGTTGGCGAATGCGGCAATGAATCTGATGATGCTGAGTTTTATAACAAACATAATACACAACGTATTAATCATAATGGCGGCATGGGATATCACGGTGCAGGATCTATTTACGTTCAGCATATCGGCAAAAAGAAAGCTGGTCGCTTACTTGACGGACAATTATGGGATGAATACCCGGGGTGTGAAAGCAATAATGACTTGTAAGTGGGTGAGGAAATGCCAAGGAAGCGTGAAATTAAACCCGGATTTTTTAAAAATGAAGAATTAGGTGACATAGAACCTCTTGCTAGGTTGTTTTTTGCTGGCTTATGGTGTTGGGCTGATAGAATGGGTAGGTTTGAAGATAGGCCAAAAAAATTAAAAGCAGACATTCTTCCTTATGATGATTGTAATGGAGAAAGTTTAATGCAGCAATTAGCGGATCACGGTTTTGTCATTCGCTATAAGGTGAACGGTATTGCATACGGTCAAATTGTTCATTTTAAAAAACACCAAAATCCGCATCCCGCTGAAGCCAAAAGTGTCATTCCTTCACCAGATAACTTGCAAGTACCCGATGAGCAACCTGAAAGCAACCTGCAAGTAAGTTGCAATGAAGTTGATAATAACCTGCAAGTACCCGATGAGCAACCTGAAAAAAATCCTATGTGAAGTTTTTATGCGGGTAGTTAAGGTTTATGTTTGTCCGGTGTGCCAGGGAAGATATGATTCACGGGAAGAAGCTGAAAAATGCCGCTCAAAGCACCAAATTCAAGAGCTTGAAATCTGTTGTTGCGAGACGTGTGGCGCCGGTTGGTATGTTAATCATTGGGGAGTTGGCGGGGCTGTCAAGCTTGCAAAAGAGTGCGAACAGCAGCACAAAGTGGACGGTACCGAAGCTGAAACGGCAACACGCACATTCTTTTTGAGTGGTGGAGCTTTCGGCCATGTAAGATGTATTAAGAGTAAAAATATGGAATTTAATCAAAGTAAGCAGGCTATGAAAAGTTAAGCCTCGCGCACGGAAAGGGAAGCAACTTAAACAAAGGGTGAGGATGGTAAAAAATCTATTTTCGACTTATTCGTATTCGCAGCCAGGTAAGATATATTCCTGTTAATGTCAGGATGATAATCCCGATTGCTAAAAGATCAATCAACCATGATAAATTGATATTGCCGATTCGCCCTTGATGTAGCCCTTTAGCAAAACCGAAGATATTAAAAGTGGTTTGTGCAGGCTTTTCACTGATATTTAAAGTGGCTGGTTGCCTACTTCTGTCTTGAAGGGTTGATTTTTCATCACCTACTTGACTTCGTTCTACTCCTTGATGTGGAGTTCCTTTAGATTGGCCTGCAAGCCAAGGCTCCGCCAGAATAAGACCAGATATTGCTTCTGCAAGTAAAAAGAGTGCTAAGACGAGGCCTATCCATTGATGTATCTTTTGAACAGTAATATACAAAATTTTTCACCTCTGAGACTACTTTGCACATTTAAGAAGAATTTTATCCCAAGGCCAGCATAAGCCGGCCTAATATGGATTGAAAAGAGGAAGTACTTCATGTGCAATATTAGTATTGACCGGTTGGTTTAAATTTAAATAAATTAAAAGGGCCACCGAAGTGGCCCGAATGAAAGGAATGCTTCCTCTGTGGGAAGAAAGCAATTTAATTATACCATATTAGGACAAATTATGACATATTTCAACAAAAACCATAAGGGCACCGAAGCGGCCTTATGAGTAGAGTACTCCCATGGAGGACGGAAGCGGTAATAGCATAACCATGTGAGGGATTATTATGCAAGAGGGGCACCTCAAATAAAAATAAGGCTGGTATAAACCAGCCTAAAATGAAGGCTGTTTCCTGTATGGATCAGGAAACAATCTTATCATACCACAATTGAAAATGAATTTGGTTTACATAAATTCGATATACAAAAAGTCAAAAATTGTGGAGGGGTGGACAGCCATGACACACGCTGAAATTATTGCCGGATTGGAATCACTCATCGCCGATAGAAAGAGTTTTCTTCATGACGACGGCGACGGGACGGATGATATTTTTAGGCATGATATACAAGTCTTAGAAGCTGCGAAAGAAGCAGAACAAGAGAATAGGTGTTTGGAGCAGCAGCTTGTTGCAGCGCAGGAAATGATCATAGGCTTGCTTGATGATGCGGACGAGTGCCCGGAAGACTGCGGCGGCAGAAAGTGGTGCATTGGCCGGGATGGCAGGGAGCGGGTAATACGTTGTGCCTCGGCGCTGCGCGTGTACTGGCGCAAAGAAGCAAGTTTAAAGCTTGCAGCTGGCGGTGACGGCAAATGAGCCTAAAAGCCTACATCGTAACCGAATGCGGCCAGGCAGCGGTTGTTTTTGCCGGTAGTCGCAACTCAGCCCTGAACCGATAGTAGGATAGCAAAACACCTTAAACAAAATAACAAGGCCAGCAACGAAGCTGACCTTGTTCATAGGGAAAGGAGAAGGTTAACACCTCGTTAGTATTACCCGGAGTTCGGGATTTATACAGGAGGGGCGAGGTTTAGTCTGAGTATGTAGATTAGTTAAGTGGTGGGGTTTTAATTCCAAGGAGGCGCTTTAATTGTTGTTGTATGTTATAACAGGTTTCAGAAGCAATTTGATTGTAGACACCGTATTCAACTTTACTCAATATGAAATCAAGTAGCTTGAATGCCTCTGCTTCACTCAATTCTGCATTGAATTCTGTTAGGACGAATGCTTGTATTTCCTTAATTAATATGTTTTGTTCTCGAATATCTAATTTAATTTTATCCAATTTTTACTCCAAAACGAACATTTTGATTATTGTACCATGAAACAATTTGATTTGTTTTTGATATTTATAGCGCAGCAATTGCATTGCTCTCGCAAACTGAACAGTGACAAATAAAAAAAGCCACCTTTCGGCAGAAAGATGGGGAGGAGTTTGTTTATGTGAGCGCCGCATCCAATAATCCAAGAAGTCGTGTCTAAACGGAAATCCCAGACAATAAGGTGCGGCTCTCAATAATAGTATAAGTGATAAAAATAATTAATATGACCGGGTATTTTTACAAGGAGGCAATCAGCCGTGGGCGAGCCTGATAATAATAAAACCCAGCCGGGTGGGCAACGGCTGGGTCATTAAAGAGGATAGGCATGCCAATTGGATACCCAATTATAATATATTCAGTGATAAGTGGTTATGTGAAATAGATTAAAGAGAAATAGAGGTGTTATCATGGGGCGACCAACAGCCAAACAGATTGAATTTGCAACGGAGTTGCTGCAGCAACTGGGGTATGATCCGGATGATTACGATTTTAGCAGCATGGACTTTCAGGAAGTGTCCAAGCTGATAGACGAATTGAAAGATGAGAGGGGATATTGAGGCGATTTTTGCAACAAATTAATTAATACCGTGTAATTATGGCTTCACGTAAATAACATAAATCTAAGGAGGGGATAATTATGTCGAATGATTTTGAAAAAACTGTTGAGGTTGTTGGTCATCACTTATGTCACCATATAAGTACAAGTAAAACTGCTCAACAAATTGCCTCTGGAACTGCTGTCGTTGTAGG
>JBDKTO010000101.1 GCA_039680175.1 Veillonellales bacterium
CTCGCACTCGTGGCAGAAGAAAATAAAACAAGGCTTGGCAATGTCAAAGGTTAGGTTCATGTTAATAATAAATTAGTAATGCCTGGGCAAAGGCTTAAGCTAACGGATTACTTTCTACCGATTCAAGTTTAAATAAATTTTCCTCTCCAAGCACTTTGCAGAGATTTCCAGCAAAATATCTAATTGAATTTTGCTGTCTGACAGAAAAATAATAAGCAACATCCTCTACCATATCCTTTGTGGCTTTTCTTTGAACTGGGTCGTTAATCACACTATCTACTATTGTTAAAAGCTTTCCAACCATGTCCTTTACGTTACTATAATTTGAATCAAGCAAACCATTGCATAGTTTTTGAGAAACATTTTTCTTTTCCATTTTTCCTCCTTTACTTTACTATACTATAACTAAACTAAACCCAGACATTACTATCATTTTAATTTATACTAACTTGCCTACCACACTGTTGGGTTAGTCATCCGCAGTCCTCAAGTCTTTTTAAGACCCCTGCGTTGGCATCATGGAGAGCTACTCCACATATCCACCCCGCCAAAGACCCGTGTGATTAGGTGTCCGTTCTTTCCGGTAAAGCGTATGACGAGTACGCACCTTTAGCACAGGCAAGTTATATCATCAAATCAAACACATCTATTTTAAGCTCTATGAACAGCTCCCAGACTTTCTTCATCAATAATTCTTGAGTTGGCAGACGGCTATCGTAGACGTTCTTCATACCCTTCTGCAAGTCAAGGAATTTATCGCGTATTTTTTTCTGTTTGTTTGATATGCGTGTCATAGAGCCATTCCGTTTTCTGATTTTGCGTTGCCTGATATACTATCGAACCAAGAATTGTCAACAAGATAGCTACCGCCCACCCTCGTATTTCTTTATGCCCGTCCTTAATCCCTATGATGTCCTTCTCGTGCTGGTCTATCTTCCCACGGTATGCGATACTTTCCTTGACGTGGAGGTCATATTTACCGTTGCGCTTTTCATCAGCTTCTTTAAGATAATTAAGAGTTTCTCTTATGTTCTTAAATATTTCTTCGTGCTTGCCGATTATTGCTTCGTGATTGATTTCTGCCATTGCTTAAAATCCTCCATTACCACTCCTATTAAATACCCCGCCGCAAATGCAAACATAAGACCGAGGAAGATGTCCATTAGTTTACCCAATTGTCTTTTATCGCGCGATAAGTGTTTATCGAATATGGTTTTTTAGAAATTATAAACACCTGGGAATCGTCAACGGTTGCAGGTCTCGTGCTCCTGGACGACCTGCCAAAGCTTCCCCCAATCCTGTTCTTTTACATATTCATGCATGGTTACTGTGCATATATCGGAGAAGCATATCCGCCGCTCCCTGATGCCGGGGGAGCTTCACCGAGGTCTGAAATCGTTCTATTATTTATATTTGTCGTGCGCGTTAAGACTCCTCCATACCAATCATCAATCGCCTGTGCTGACCCAGACGCATCAATATCTTGAAATGTTATTCCGAAAACTTTTTCTTCTCCGATCGTTCCCATATACGAAAAGTTTGCGGCTGTACTCTCTACTGTTGAATTTATTATTGTCGGACAACTGCTGTTTATCCCACCGTATAAATACAGGCTTGTAGAAACGTTCATTTTAGCACCAGGAGAAAGCGACAACGTTGCTCCATCACCCATTTTAAAATGGCTAATCGTAGTATTGTAATTGCCAAATAAATTTATATGTCCAGCTGTAGACGATAGCGGTATACTCAATGCTCCATAGAGATTGACCTTGTCTGCGATGAAATCGCTAAGTAGCGTTATATTCGCAGTTTTCGTCGTACTGATTAAGGGAAATGTCATTCCGCTTGTGTTGAAAGTGACATTGCCCATTGGATGGAAACCTATTGACGTGTTATCACCAGTGATGTTTCCTGCAATGTATGTAAACGTATTCCCCTCATATATAAAATCATCATGGATGTTTATTGTTCCTGCAGGGCTGTTTATTGTTATAGGTATTCTGGGATGATATCCTGTTGTTGTTGACCCTCCAGTCGCATCGATATATCCTGTGCCTGTAAGGACTACCCCGCCGTCACCAATCCAATCTAACCCGACGAATGATGCATTTTCTGTTATGTTTATAAAATACCCATTTCCTGTGATATTGACAGCTGATAGAGTCTGGTTAAAAAATTTACAGGTTAAATTACTATTTAGAATAGCATCATCTCGTATACCGAATTGGTCCCAAACGATTCCATCGGTGTCCAAACGTGCTGCTATAGCAAATGCAGGAACTTGCACTACTGCTCCAGTAGTAACCACGGTACCAGAAACATAAGTCAACGCCTGTCCAGGAAGGAATAACCCAGAAAAGGTTATAGTTCCGGGGGTATCGATTGTTAAGTTGCTATTGAAAGTCTGCGCAATCCCCGTTACTGTTCCCGTTCCCTTAAGCGTTACGTTGGTCGTTCCTCCCCACGTAGATGTGCCTGTATGGTTCAATCCACCAAATGCATAGAAATTATTATTTACGAAGGTACTGGAACCTATTACCGAGATATTCCCAGTAACATTCCAATCGTCCGCCAATGTCCATGTTCCGCCGTTAAAAATAAGATTGCCAGAAATGTTTTTTCCGGCAGACGTTATCGTGGCTGTATTTTGCAGTTGTAGATTACCTGTACCAGTTATAGTCATACCCGAATTGAATTTCGTTGTAGTAGTAACCGTTAGCAATGTTTCTGGACTGAACGTCATCGTGTTCGTATAATTTTCTAAATTAAGGATAGAGCATACCTGATTTGTCGCATTGATAGTTACCGGACCACTTGTGCCATCTGCCTGTGCAACCACGGTGTCGGATGTAGTGGGGATAGCCGCACCACCCCACGTTGCTGTATCCCCCCAGTTACCACCCGTATCAGATATAGTCTTTATTGCCGCCTGAACATTACCGCACGCAAGAAGTAAAGCCAATAATAAAAATAATTTCTTCATCAGTTCTTATATCCTCGGATTGTAACGGTAATCTTTTTTACCGTACCAAAAGCTGTAAGATTAGCCCTAAGGATATCCCCAGCATTCCAAACAGTAGTCCACCCAGTCAAATCAGTAGAGGTATTCCTCTGGTTACTGTTCAAATTTATAGGATTAGTACCATCTACATTTTGAGCAACTAATACAGGTAAAGTAGTATTCTTATATAGCTTAACAGTAGCGCTACCTGAAGCATCCCCCATTATGGCCCATTCTGTAGCGGTAAAGTTCCAAGGTAATGAGGGGTTTTCTGATGTTGAGTTGGTGGCGTTAACGAACAGCGTAGAAACCCCGTCGCCTATTGTAAAAGTCAGAGAAGCCCTTTTAATATCAGACGAATTACTGACTGCATCATCTGTCACAGAATTTACTGAATAATTAGCCACACCAGTCAATCCAGCGCCTGTGCCGCCTATAGCGAGTTTTCCGTCTACCGTTGCATTATCAGGTATGCCATCTAATTGAGAGCCATTACCGTAATAAAATTCTCCAGCGGTAATGTTCTTTGTGGTGTTGAGTTGATACGTCCAGTTGATATCGGCAGTTTCATTGTCGGTGAAACTGACGTATGTTCCTGCGCCGCCTGTCGTGTCTTTAGCGTTGATAGTTATATTGACAAACCCCGTTGTGGTGTCATTTTCCACTACAATATCAGTAATGTTCTCGCCAGCTATAAATCGGGCTCGCGGTTGAGTGAAATTTATCGTTGAGTTTCCGAAGGCTGATGTTTCATTCACCCACGTTTTATTGTCGGTATTGTTCCAGGTTATTTTCTCGGACGGGGTAACAAACACCCTTGCCGCCGTTTCGGTAATGTCATTAGCGTATAGTCCGCTGATAGTGGTATTTCCGTGATTATGGCTGTTATCTCCAACCACGGTTGCGTTAGGAGTGCCAGTTACGTCTCCTAACAGAGCGGTATTATTTATTTTGGTAGTGTTCCAATCGGCATCAGTACCGCCTATATTGTGGAAATCATTCGAGAGTGCGGACTTAATATTCGTGTCATTTGTAGCGTTGTAATCGTGGAAGGCCAGAGAGTGATTATATGAGGCGTTCCAGTTAGTTTTTTCCGAAGAGGTTACAAATTTATTCGTAGTCCCCTCTGTGATAGTGTCGGTATTATTGCGGGAAGTGTTAAAAAAATACTGGTCTGTAAGGGTTTTGTTATAATAATTAGTTTTATCGGCAGCCCAGGTATCATTTAACCAGGTCTTATTTCCCGTAGCGTTCCAGCTTATTTTTTCCGCAGGGGTAACCAGCACCCAGCTTGAGCCTTGCGATAAATCATCGGTATCATTGCGGGTAACGTTAAAAATAAAAGCGTGAGTGTCTATGTTTGTCTTGTTATAATAATTCGCTTTGTCAGCCTGCCATGTATCATTGACCCACGTATTGTTAGCAGTGTTATTCCACTTCGTCTTTTCAGCGGCAGTAACATGGATAGTGGTGTTGCCCGTATGTGCCGTGAAATTTGTTTCATTGGCATATCCAGCGGAAGCATGATTACCCCAACTATACGCTGTTGCCCCATTGGTAACGTTGGTGTTCGCGTCAGTATCAGCATCGGTATAATTAGAAGTACCATATCCGGCGGCGGCATGGTCGCCCCAGCCGAAAGCAGAATCCCAGTTTGTAGCATTGGTGGCTGAATAGGTACTGTTCTTAATAAACCCTGTACTGTCCCAAGAGGCAAAGTAGTCGGCGTTCACAGAGCCAAGTTGGGAAACGTTGCCTGTGCCGGAGGCGGTTGAAGAAAAAGTATAATTAACTCCGTCTGTGGAATTAGTCGCTACAATCGCTATATTCGCGCCAGAGATAAAATTTACTTTTGAATTGTTGCCTACATCGACGGATTGGTTTCGGTAGGTGGTAAGGGAAACTCCACTTTCATAATAATCAAGTTTCCCTGTATGCGGGTTAAATTTCCAATCAGCGAAACAAGCCAATGGAATCAATATTATAACAAATAATAGCAAAATTATCTTTTTCATAATTTTTAGAATATTTCACTGAAAATATCATAAGTAAGACCAGCCCTACCTGTCCATGCGGTTGCGTATGCGGTTGCTCCTTTGCAATAAGTATACGTTTGATCGCCGGTAGTTGTTTCCTCTTTCATAATGTACCAGTTTCCATCAGCGTCTAAATAACCGTAATATTTGACAGCAGCATCAGCATCAACATCACTTATTTTGTATTTCGCCGTGGGGTCGCTTCCTAAAACATCGCCTCCGCTTCCGATGAGGATAACTTTAAAACCAAAGTCGCTGCCTAATTTTTCTATAACCTTTCCTATTAGTTCGCTTTCGTGAGCATACTCACCGTATTTAGTCAACCCACCCATAGTTTATTTCTCCTTTAATTCCTCTATCGTCTTTTTATTCTCAAGATTTTTTTGTGCTTTCTTTACCCTTAACCTGTCAGCCTCAACCTCTTTAGCAATAGATTCAAGCTCCGATTCTTTTTCAATCAAATCTTTCTCTCTTCTCTCAACCGCCGTAAGCCTATTTTCTGCGTCTTTAAGCGTAGCTTCCGCTCTCTTTAATTTCTCATCAGAAAGAGAAAGGTTGTCTTTGACGCTTTTTTCTTTTTCATCAACGGTAGTCTTCAGCTCTATATATTCCTGCATTTTTTTATCGAGGATATTCTTTTCTGCAATGAGCAAGGCGCATTGTTTTGCGGCTTCGTCTTTGCTTTTTAAGTTCTCCGCTTCCTGCATTTTAAGCAATTCTTTACCCACCTCTATTTCACCCTTGATAACGAGCAACGCTTTCTTTTCTTCCCCGATTTTGAATAGGTCAAGGGCAACCACTCTCTCCGCCTCTGCCTTTTTTACCTTGATAATTTCATCTAAAGCGTATGTTTCCTGGCGGCGGTTGTTTATCCCTATGTCAAGAGCCTTGATCTGCTCATTAAGGTTGTTGATATTATCGGATAAGGAAGTTTTATTTATTTTCAACTTTTCAATTTCCTTGGAGCATTTTTCTGCCTCGACCACTACTTTTGAAAGTGACATTTCGGCTCCTTCTCTTTTTTGATTAACTTCCTGCTCTTTCTTGATTTCCTTTTTAATATTATCTTTAAGCTGCTCCAAAAATTTGCTTGCGCTATCAATTTCTGTTTTAAGCTGTTCTAAAAATCTGCTTGCGTCTTTAACCTTGTCTTCGATATTCTGTTCAACCATATATCCTCCTTTTTAAAAATCGCTCCACGTTTCGTTTCCAGCCCTTTTCGATTTCAGCCATACCAAGTACAGCCCCCCCTATTTTTACATCAAAAAAGCATTGAAAACATTACGCTTTTTGAGCCACTTTTAAGGGGTTTAAGACATTTACCATTATTGATAGTCATTAGTAGTCATTATTTATCATTCCACGTCAGTAAAGCGCACAAAAACAGGATAAAAAAGCACATAGGCATTGCGAAAACAGAGAAAATAAGGCACTCGGAGAACCGGATAGCCCTTTTTATTTTGCTTGACTTTTTTAAGATTTTAGATATCATAAAGTTGCCTTAAAAACGACTAAAATAACCTGGTTTTCTTTCTTGTCGCCGGTTTACTTAGTCGTTTTCCGGCGACTTTTTTATGTCAGTGCCGCACTATGCGAATTTTTCCAAGAGAAGAAAATTTAATTTTAACCCCGTCTTTCGTTGAAATTTTTGGTAAAATGCTGGTATTAACATCAATCCATTTTTTACTTTTTTTCATATAAGCTCCTTTTTAAATGTTTTATTTCGGCTTGACAGCTACCTAATTTAAAAGATAGAATACAAGTAATAATAAAAAACAATATAAACCAACCACAAACCACAAGAAACCATGATTGATAATGCATTAAAATGGTTATCATTTTTTATCGGATCAGGAGTTCTTATTTTTATAGCTCGGCTTATTTTTTCCGGCGGCAAATATTGTAAAACTGTTGATGCCCTCGAAAAAGATACCTCCGAAGCAAATAAAAAATTAGATACCCTTATTTTTTCATTTAACCGTTTAATTTCGAAACTTGAAAATTTTAAAGAACTAAGGGGTCTTGATGATATTTTCTTTAAAACCACCAGCCCCAAAAACCTTACAGATTTAGGAAAACAAATGTTACAGGAAAGTGGTCTTGTCGCATTTATAACTTCCAACAAACAAGAGTTAATCCAAAAAGTTAAATCATCGAACCCACAAACAGATTACGATGTTGAGCAAAAATCAATGGATGTGATGACTTCTCTTTCTGGCGATCAACGCCTGAATACCATTAAGGATTATGCTTTTAAGAATGGGAAAGACTTAATCCTTATGCTTATGGCTTCTGGTATTTACTTACGCGACATAATAATTTCAGAAAAACCTAATTAACAAAGAACAAATAAAAAAATAAGGAGATGAAATTATGTGGACAATTGCCGGTGGAATTTTACTCGCATTTCTCATTATCGCTGTCATTGGTTCAATCTTTCAATATTTTACTGGCGGTTAACGCTTAACCCAAGTCAACGGATTTATTTTTTGTATCCTTGTATATGCTTGTGCTCCTCGTAATTTTTGACCTGTTTCTTTAGTAATCATTTGAGCAACCCTTCTTCCTTGTGTAGTATCTGTCAATCCACCTTTAGTTAAAAATCTTTCTCCTTTTGCAGTTTTCATCTCTGGTGCATATAAATCTATTGCTTCGTGCGTCATTTGTTGATTTTCCTTAAAATTTCTGTATCTCATTTTTGCCGCAGAAAAAGCCTTATTGTTTATTTGGTCTGATACACTATTAAAAAAATCATTGGCGGCTTGTATGTCTTGTCTTTGCGCAGGAGTTGGTTTACCAGTATATTTTCCTCTTATGTTCTTATATTCAGCAACTATATCTTGCATACCTATTTCACCTTTGGGATTATTAGCCCACTTTCGAGAAATATTCTGGTATGCTTTTATTAACTTATTGTCAGCATTGGTAAATCCCCTTTGCAACGTTCCTTCGGGAGTTAAAAGATTTTTCTTAGATAATGTTTCTTCTAACTTTTGAATAACATCAGCACCTTGAACGTTGCCAGTTCCTCCTTTTGGTAAATCTTCTATTGCTTGCCCAAACGCTTTCCATTCTTGAGGAGCATATTTATTCCAAAAATTTTCTCTGATAGCATTAACTTTATTAGCTGGATAATCTCTTACTTTTGAAACTGTTTCCGTAGGTATTTTTCTTATATCTCTAACAATCTTCTTCCCCGCACTATCTATCATTTTTGTAGTTTTCCCTTTCGATAATCCTCCAGTCAACGCCGCCATTCCACCTAAACCAGTTAAAGCAGAAATAGGTTCATTTAGAATGCCTCCAAATCCCGTTGTTCTTATCCAATCCCCTAATTGCGCCTGTCTTTGCCCCTTGAGTGCTTTAAACGCTTCTGTGGGTATCATAGCTGGCTGGTTGCGCTGCACAGCTAACCCTGCCGCTGCAATGGGGGCTTCTGCTGTACCAAAAACAGCGCTTCCTACATCTTGTTGGTTTCTCATAAAAGAAAGTGGCCCCACAGGATTAAACAAAGATTTTATAGGGTGTTGTTGTAATTCCTGCGCTGAATTTATTAACCCTTGAAACTGTGAGCCACGTTCTTTTATCTTTTGTTCTGTTCTCGCAAGATTAGGCAAAAATGCTTCTTTCTTCGGCATTACTTCTGGCTCAATAGCAGTTCCCTCATCTAAATAAGTTATTTTCGCTTTTCTTGTCACCGGTGCTTCATCTAAATATATTATCGACATTGATCAACTCCTAATTTATTATCGCCCTGCGTCCACCTATCATTACTTCACCTTTGTAGCCTGATGCTTCGGCTTCTTGTTCGTTGGTGAAAGAAGGTGTACTACCTCCTGCTGTTTGCGTAGGAATAACCTCTTGCCCTTTCTTTTGGGTATATGACTGTATCCTTGAATTTAAAAAATTGTTAAGTTCTTCTTTTTTAGTCGTCCTTTGTTTTGTAGTGTCAGAAAACCCTGGCATTAAGTTATACGCTCTTTTTATATCCTGACTATTTAAAACACCTTTCTCTCCTAAACTGCGTATCATCATGGATACCGTACCATCAAGAAATTGCTGGTATGTAATCGCGTTTTCATCGGATACACCTAAAAGCCGTTGAGGCCTTACCCCAAATATAGTTGCGCTTCCTGCCTTTCTTCCAACACCAGCACTCTCTGCTTCTTTTGGAGTATTCGCGGATGGTATCAATTTATCTGCGGTTGTCCACGCAGCGTCTATCATTCCTTTTGCTTCGTTTGAAAGGTTTGTCGCTTCGATTTTCATCTGTGACATTTTTTTATCTGCCGCAATATTTCCTGGTGTTTCTTTGTTGTTTTTTGTTATTTTATATACTTTCCCTGTAGCCTCATCCCTCCAAAAACCTTCGGGTACTGCGCCAGTAGGTATTGTTTTATCCGGTGTCTTTGCAGGAAGTCTGTAAACCTTTCCCGTTGCTTCATCGCGCCAAAACCCTTCTGGCACTGTAGTCTTCAAAGGAGTTGCTTGAGGATTACTTTCTAATGGTTGCTCCCCAACATTTTCTTGCACTTCTTCAATAGGTACTTTGTAAATTTTTCCTGATGTTCTATCTCTCCAAAGTCCTGGGGGTAGACTTTCCTCACTATAATTTGCTTGAGGCTTCTCTCTTAATCTTTGTTTCAATGTTTCTCGTACTATAAAATCATTCAAATCATTTCCTCTTGTCCTCTGTACCGGCTGCAATCCCCCTCTCTGTAAAAATACATTTCCTACGTTTTGTAAGGTGTCCTGAACTGCATTTGCCCTGCTGTTTTTCTGCTGTGCTTCAAGCTGTTGAATATTTGCTTGCAATTCTTCATCGCTCATATTCTTGAGCCAATCGGGGCGAGAGCCTAATGATTTCATCCTGGTTATAGCGTTAATCACATCTGCCATAATTATTTCTCCTAATTACCATATCCTGTGGTTACGTATGGTTTATTATTTCTTGTAGATAATTCTTGTTTAAGCCAATCAAGCATCTGGTCTTGTTGCCCCATTCCGTATATCCCACTCCCTACACTGAACGCAGTACCTATCGCCTGATTGATATTTGCTTGATTTTGTGCATTCGCATTAGTTTGCCTATTCTGGTCATAATTAAAATTTCCCACATTGAATTGGTTTTCTAATCCTGCGTTTTGCGCCCCTATCCCTGCCTCACTTCTGGCAAAATCACCAGCGAGATTTTCATAGCGAGCTGTATCTGATTTAGTCTGTAAAAGATTTTTAAGATAAGCGTCAGCCATTATGCTGTTTATGTCTCGTTCCTTTTGAGCGTAAGCCTGCCCTATATCGCGGGCTGCAATAGTTGAACGTGATAGTCCTCTTGCTCCATAGGAAGCCTCAAGCGCTGGTTTTTCTCTTAAATCCCACCCTGCGTTACGTTCAGCGATAAAAGGGCTTGTGGCCTTATCTATATAGTCAGTTGGGAAACCTATTCCCGCTCCTTGATTAAGAGCGGCAAGGATACGATTATTCAAAGTTTTTCCTGTTTCGTAATCCGTGAGTTGCGGAGCCTTAACAACATCTGGAAAAGAACCAGTATTTTTTTTCTGTGTAGCTTTACCGATACCATAAGACAATCCACCCGCTGCAAGAGCCGCTAAAGCCGGAATAAAAAAACCCATACTTACCTCCGATAGCCGCACTTAAGCGGCAACAAATTTAATTCTTCCATTTTTTGCGCTGTTAAGCACCAAGATGGACGATTATTATAAATAGAACATAAATTATCTTTTGTGAGGTGTTTACAAACCATGTCAGTTTTTAATTTATTTCCTTTGTCATCATAAAACGTAAGATAACAACACGTTCCGCATCGTTTACATTTGTCTTCCATTACGTTATCGCAACAGTACTCCCAGGTGTAAAAACTAAAATAGTCGAGCCAACTCTCTGATATAAAACATTGCTATATACGCCCCATTCATAATCTTTAAGTAAAGGAGCAGTTGCCGTCGGAGCGGCGCTCAACGTTAAAACTTTTCCCTGTGCTTCTTGAAAAATATGGTTAAGGACATTTTTTGTTTCATCATCTTTTACTAAATTTGTTGACACTTCAAGCATATCAATATTCCTCTATTTCTAACATCCTTGGCCCCTCAATAGTGGCATTCTGATACACATAGTTATTTGCCGAAGGTTTCCATTTTGCGTCTATGGTATGCGTTCCCGCAGACAATGTTCCATACCACTTAACATTGATATTATTTGTTGATACCGCAGCGCCATCGGCGAATTTCGCTGTTTCCGAAGTCAAACCAACGCTATCCGCGGAGATGGCAAAATTTACCGTTTTAGTATTAGCGTTATCGCCGTTAAATCTACCCGTAAATGTTATTTTCACCGGTCTTCCGCTGGAATAAAACCTCGCTTCCATGTCTGGTATAGTTCGATGCGCGGTGTTATAATTTGTGCTTGTGTCGGTATATCCCCTGATGACAACATGATTAGGAGCGTCACCACCTAAACCCCTATATGCTCCTATGCTATCAACTGATATTGTGCTTGCCGAAGGAGCATAGCACCAGCCAACTAATCGCTCCCCAGTGACACCAGTAGCGTCTGTGGCTGAAGTAGAAGCTATACCTTCAAAATTGTTAGAGTTATCATCATCGGCAACGGCGTAAATATAATAATAGCCTTGCGCTAATGAACCGGTATCAAGACCTCCGCGCCCAGATGCTGCAAAACTTACATTAGCGTTGGCAGTATTTCTTCGTACTTTCCCAGCGCTTGAGCCAAATTCTATTTCACCCCTTCCGATAGTAACCAATGTAGCCGTTCCAGCATCTCTCGAAAGTAACGCACCAGATTTTATATCTTGGTACACCCGCAAATTAGGAGGCGTAAGTTGGCGCATATCGGTTACGGAAGTAATCGATGTTGCGTCAGTAACAACCTTTGCCAATAATAAAGAATTTAGAGGATTTGACGGTTGCGTCGCCCCATTCGCCACAGCCGAATACTGGAAGGCTCCAGTGTTGTCTATATAGACATAAGTATCTCTGCTTGCCGTATATGTTTTAGACGTTGCATTCGTTACTATTCTTGCTCCGGTAACGTAACTTGTTCCCGCTGAAATATCAGAAATCAATGTCGCTGATGTAGCAGGCAACATTCCTGTATACGTCCAATCTCCTATACCCTCGGTGTACCAATTAGAAAATTTAATCGCCGTAGCAAGGTCAGCGTCAGTCACTCCAGAGTCAAGAAGATTTGTGGCATCTATGTTCCCATTGTAATCGTTATAGATTTTGCTATAAGCATCATTTAAGTAGGCATAAGATACTCCTGTGTCACTGGTTAACGCATTGTAACTTATTATCGCTGCATTACCGATGTTCAACGGAGATATGGAAATCAATAAAAAAAATAAAAACTTTCTCATTCTTTCCTCCTAAACATATTGGTTACGTATTATATATTTTGGCAATGACTTAAACGCTATACTGTAAAATTCCAACTCAGTGCCTCCGTTGTTTTCGTATATCTCAAACGATATAGAATTTCCTCTTCGATAATTACATAGAGGCACTATCCTATCGTTAAGCAAAGAGCTGTTTGATAAATGGATAGACCCCACATCCCTCGTTTCCCCCCGTACGCTTAGATTTGAAGACGCGCCGATAGAGTATCTTCCGTTAAGAAAATATTTGAATATAGCGTTTAAAGAATAATGCCCTGGTTTTGCCTTTATGAAAAAATCAAGGAAGTCATGTACCATATCCTCGCTTACCACCACTTCAGCAGTCCTTACGATAGTCTCAATCGCTGTGCTGTCAAAATCCCAGCCGCGATTATGATACATAAGACAGCCAATATCAGAACGTCCGGTAAGAAGTTCGTTACTATCCCCCTGTTGATTCATCACCGCATAACTTAAAACATTAGAGCCTTTTACCAGGCTCCACTTAGGTTTACCGTCAGCTTGCGGTTCTGTTATGCAATAAATAAGTTCACAGTTATTAGAATCAATTGGTGATTCTCTGTGTTTGAAAGCAAAACGGAATAATCCGTTATGCACGGCCATACAAACACTTTCAATCGAGTCGTACGTGGTATCTATTATTTCCCTTAAACGTATATCAGCTTCGGTAAGGTTCATTATCGAAGACTCTGAACCTCCGAAAAAATATAGTTCTTTGTCAAATTCATTCAAAAATATGAATCCAGAACCTACCGCACATATCGCCCGCTTACTTGCCAGACCATATTTTGTAGTTATGCAGCGAGCTTGGAATGAGGAAGGAGTCCTTCCAAGTAATTCATAGATGGAATTATTTTTAAAAATGTAAATAGTATCATTGGCTCCTTTAACCACAGCTATATTGATTGAATCTTGAGCGTTACCGATTAAAATAGTGTCTTCTATGGTTTCAGGAGTTATTTCTTCTGAATAATCCAAATCAGAACTATTGTTTTTTATATAGAATACCCTGTCTAAATGTTCAACCGCAGCCATGATGTCGGCGTCAAGCGTTGTTCTTTCAAACGTATATGAACCATTACCGTCATACTTGTAAGGAGTTTCTAAGCCGGTAAATGAATAAAGTATGGAATTTCCGCTGACTTGAAACGTTAAGTCAGTAGGTATTGCATTTGTAGGAAACCCACCTTGAGCCAATGTCAATGCCCCTGTAACATCATTGCCAGAATAAAAAGAACCATTTGAAAAACAAATCGTCCGTTTTACAAACGTTCCGTCACCTCGTTTATGGTATGAACGCTTGACATAAGGGATTTTATTCGTTAATGCTGTGGGGTTATACCTGGTTGTTCCGCCTACTTTTGTTATCTTATTGTCGCGCACTATATAGTTTTGCAAAACGCTACACTTGCCCTCACCTATTAAGTGCGCCGGTCTTGTTCTACACCATCCATTATTAAAAGTTACTATCATATAAGTATTTGTTCTTCGTTATTTGTCGATATATAAAAAAACGCCAAGAGTAAAGGCGCAATATGCGCTATTCTCGCTAAATGAAATGGAAATTGCGTTTGCATGAAAATAAATAAGGCGACAATGCTTGCCATGCTCGCCACAGTTTCTTTTGACATCTTGCTTTTGATGAAACGCTGCCATAGGTGATAAAGAAATATTCCCAATAATATCAACCCCATTATCCCCGTTTCATAGAACAACCAAAGAACCTCATTGTGCGGATGATCCCAAAAATCAAAAATCTTTCCATCAAGTTTAAATTTTTCTACCATTTCCCTCGAAGGAGCCCCTTTAATAAATAAACCTTCATCGGTTAGTATTGCTTTTACCGCTTTATTGTTCATTACCGGCTTTAAATACCTTCCGTCTCCTTTCATCTTTGGTACTCTGAACGAATCAAGCCCATGTCCGGTAAGCGGCTTACGGAATGAATCTTGTGTAACTATTTTCCACATAGCAACCCTTGTTCCCTGCATACCCATAGGATTATCAATGAAGACTATAAAAGATACGACCGCGGAGATTGTCGGTATCAATAACCACCAGAATAAAATCCTTCGTTTATACCAAAGATAAAAAAATGTAGCCACCGTAGCCCCGATATATGCTCCAGTACTCCAAGAGAATATAAGCGGTATGAATAAAAGAAAAGCCGTCCAGCTAAAAGTGATTAGCAAGGGGATAACAATAGCAAAGTATCCACCCATAACTGCTTCTAACGCGAAGAAAGAGGAATGCGGGGTTATACCTTGGTCTTTTAAAACTATTCCACGTAAATCAAAATCGAAATATTGTAAGGCTAAATACAAAACTCCTGCTCCAGCCACCCAAGATATACCTTTGATAAGAAATTGAATATCTTGTTTATTTAACGTTTTTAAAGCCGTGTAATATATCATAAGCCCAAGGAAAGCATTAAAGGCTATACTCCACCCTGAAAGATGGATTAGATAGGTTATGAATACCCACGCCATAAGCAAAGAGAACCAAAGATTGAATTTATCACGCTTTAACGATTTATTACCAAAAGCAAGACCAGCGCCTATCAAGATAATACTTGATATTTGAAAAATAAATTCCTGTGATTGCCGTATCTCCTGGTTAACGATATACGAAACAGGATTAAGTAGTAAAAAAATCAGAAATAAATATTTCATAGGTTAGGTAAATACATAGAACCGCCGGACTCTCGCACGTCTCTTACGTTCCTTTCTCTGTGGGATTCGGTAACAGGAAGCTCGCCGATAATCAAAGAATTATCTTGTATCATCCTTTGCACCCCTGCCTCATATATTGCCTGTTGCGCCCTCCAATCTCCAAGTTGAGGGTCAACTCTATACGCATAAACAAGAGCTCCGTCAATAACCACAGAATCATACTTTGCTGGTATATCTCCCGCAGTTGCGGCATCGGTTAAATCGGTAATAATCTTAACGTAATCTATGTACGTTGTTACTATCGCACTTGGACGAGGGTACAACATCAAGTAATTAGCGAATATTGTCCACAATATCGCACTTCCGCTGTTGCTTGTTTCATCTGCTATCGCCCTCCTGAACCGTGCGTAATCAACGTACTTATATGTCCAATCATATGTTTTATCGTATAAAGAAACTATCTTTGTTGTGTCTATATCTGTCGCTATCCCCCCCACACCGGTAAAGGCATAGCTAAAGGTACTCGCTATTGTAGGAAAATTTGCCTGTTTCTCAAGAAAACGCCAATGGAAATGCTGTTGCCTGTTTGAAATATCTTTTTGTATTAAATTGAGCCAACCCAATGCGGAAGAGCGATAAACAGTATCACTCGCACTTTTGTCAGCCAACCCTAAGAGTGTCGCTGAACCACATAATGTATTTAAGAAAGCAGCACCTGTCATAAAATTCCTTTTTTGGTAAGAGGGGCTGGGGATTGCTCCCCAACCCACTCTTTTTTAAAATCTTAGTACAACCATACTGGCATAAGTCCGTCTGTTGCTGTGTCACTAAGTAACACACCAATGTCAGCGCTTATCACCGTACTTGCTGCATTCAAACTCGCCTTCGTTCCAAAACTACCGTATTGAGCAGTATCAGAACCATTTGGCACAAGTTGTTCACCTGATGCGGCAACTGAAGTGTCAACCTTCGCTAAAGCAAATCCATGTACTGCCATGTAACCCCAGTTCCTTGAACCTCCAATAAGCGATGAAGTATCTGCTGTCGCAATATCAGTTACAAGCACACCCGCATAAGACATTGCGGCTGAAACCGTGCAACGTGAAATAGTAACTCCATCAGCAGAGTTTAAATCCCACACAACGACATCACCGGAAGATAAACCGGCGACACTATTTCCACGCATAGCGTAGCGAACCCTCACTACATCTGTTGGCGGGGTAATACCCGTAGAACCTCCACCACCATAAATATCGTTGATATTCTGGGAAGTGGGTGCTTCTGCGTACACTAACGGTAAACCTCCAAGAAGAAGGAATACCGCAATGAAAATCGAAAAAATCTTTTTATTCATTGTTTTCCTCCTTAACTTTCAGTTAATCCCGTTTTTAAACCATGTTGACGTAAACCACCAAACGTAAGATTGTAAGTCAAGTACGCTAAGATGTTGTACTGCAACTTATCACTTACCCTTACCGGCTCAAGTATCTGTAAAGGAATAGCGGTCTTGCCTTCGCCGATAGTCTTTACATTGCCGGTTGTTTTCGTTTTTGGCCCGGCAAGAATCTGAACACGAGCGTAGTTTGTGTTAATCACATAGCAATATGTAGCAGTTACATTACGATCTCCATACATTGTCGTATTACCAAATAAAAAGTTGTTAAACCCCATGTTGAGCATTTTGTCGTTTACCTGATAACGCTTCAATGTTTCTGCTCCTGAACCCATACGCGCAAGAACGCCGTTCGTAGTAATGCCTATATCGGGCATTTCATTAACAGCGCTTCCACCTTGTGAGCAAGTGTAAAGGAAACTCTGGAAAACGCCAATACCTGCTGCTCCTGATAAATCAGCTGCGGTGGTATTGTATTGCGTTTGCCACATAGCTGTTTTGTCTGATGTGCCAGGATACGATGAACGGGCAATGCCTCCCGTAGTCCTTGTCTGTGAGCCTGTCGCTGTCGCTTGAAGTTCTTCAACAATAGACGTAGGGTCAACTGCGGTAGAGGTTGCTTTCATAAGCGCGTCTGCAATCTTGTTAGGAAATGTATTTTTCAATTCCTCAAGTGCGTCCTCCGCTAATGATTGAATCCTCTTGTCCCCTGCGTTTTGGTCTTGTTCAACTAAATTAACCGGTACTGCGCCATCACACACACTCTGCCCATAGTAAGCAGTCTTCACATTGTCCTGGAAAGTAGTAGATATTGCGGTGTGTTTATCTCTGTGGTCTACGTTTGAGTTTTGTCCCAAACGAACACGCTCATCAAATCTATTACCGCCAACAACAATCTTAACTCTGGCTTTATCGCCAAGCATGGCTAATACACCATTGTTAAGGAAGATATTTTCGAATACCTTCGGAGATTTTACTTCTAAGGTAAATGCTATGTCTCTGGCAATTCTGTCATACGATACGGACATAGTTCTCCTTTAGTTAGGTTTCCAATCGGGATGTTTCTTCATGTAATCTAAAATCCTCCCCTCGCTCCATTCTTCGTTCGGGGTTTCTTCCTTACCAGTCGTTACATCGTCGCTCTCAATCGCAGCGTTTTTAAGTTTATTCAAACGTGATTTTTCTTCTTCTTTCCCTTTGCGCTCTCCGAGTTTAAAACCTTCTTCGCTTAATGCTAATCGCAGAAGCTTGACATGGCCAAGCCTTGCATCTTCTGGATGAGTTTCAAGATATTTAGAGATTTTCCCTACTCCGGTAGAAAGATTGTTCTCATCCTTTCCATTCTCGCCGTAAGCAAGTTTATATGTTTCTTCGCAGAGTTTCTTCGCTTCTTTCTCCTGCGTTGAAACAAAATTGTTCGCCTGCTCTTGGCTTACCTTCTGCCGGTCATACTCTTCGATACTCGCTTTCGCCTCATCTTGCGCGAATTTCTTAGCCATGCGATATTGCGCCTTTAACCAGCCATCGGTGGTAGTTAAATCCAAATCTTTCAACAATTCGGAAAGTTTTTCTTCAGGGTTCTGCTTCTTTGTTTCTTCTTTTTTAGCTTCCTCGTTAAAACCCATCGTCTTTAACTGCTGGTTTATCTGTTGCTCGTTGTAGCCCTGCTTCGATAAGACTACTCGGATTACATCGGGGTCAGATAAGAGTTGTTCTCGTTCTCTCTGTGCGTCTTCAAGCTGTTTTTTTATCTCATTACGCTGCTGGATTGTTTTGAAAAAACGCTGGTAAGGAATAGGATTTTTAGATTGAAGTAAACCATCCTCTTCCTTTTCTTCCTCTGATTTTTCGGTTTCGGCGCCCGCCTCTTCCTCTTGTGCTTTTTCAACATCACCCGTTGCATCAGAGTGCTCTTTGCCTGCTGAAGATTCAGGCGAGTTTTTAGCTTCCTCTTGAGCGTCTGGGGATTGCTTTAGAATGTCTTCTGTGGGCGAATCCTCGTTCAGCTCTTTTACTTCCGTATTTGTGTCTAACATGGTTAACTCCTTTGTTGCTCGCCCGTTAAAGACGGCGGCTCTTTCCGTTAACGTAACGGTACGATCTATTTAGACATATGCGCTTGTTTTATTTTTTCATTAACTGACATTTTCTTTTTCTTTTTTTTAGACAATCCCGCCTTGTTAAGGGCTATCGCTATGGACTGTTTCTGCGGGTATTTGCCAGTGTGCATAAGTTCGGAAATATTCTTGCCTATAGCTTTATTACTTTTCCCCGTCATCAATGGCATACCCTTCTCCTTTTTTATAAAGCGGTTCGTTAACATAAGGCTCTCCGTTAGCATTTGTTTTTTTCTTAACTTCAACTTTCTTTGCCTCTTTTACTTCTTCCTTTTTAGCCATATACCCCTCCTACTTTTTTAATCCTTCGATGTAAGCGATTATTTTTTCTTTGCAGAAAGCGCACACATCGTAAGGAAGCTTTACCGGCTTACCGTTGCTATCAACAAAACTTATGACAAACATATCTTTCCCTGGAGTAGTTTCTCTCGGACATAGGTCGCAAAAATATCTTGTACTCATAATTACCCTCGCTCCATTTTTCTATGTTGAGAGTCACGGTATTCTTTTTCTACACCGTAATACTCATTAGTTATTTTTTCCCTGTCCTTTGGGTTTTTAAATCTGCTTAATTGCCCGTTTATCTTGTCGAGCTTATTACATATAGAGAAATCACCACGTTGCGCTCCCTTTGCCTTAGACAGTCCGCTTTGAATATCTTCATGCTTTCGTATCGCTTCCGCGGTAAGCCGTGAACGCTCGTAATCGTCATACTCTTTAGCCATTTAACCCCCCCATCGCTTGGTTATTTATGCCTCTTTCTATGGCCGGCTCATTCGGTACTCCCGAAGAATTATTTTTTATAGCTGATTGCGCCTGTGCCATAGCTTTTATCTGGTCTATTTGCGCTTGTTGCTGGGGTGTTAAATTTATAAAATATTTTTCTGGGTCAGGAAGTGCGTCAAAAGTATTAAGATAATCTTGTGCTAATATAGCGAAATCAACATCCTTTCCCTTTTCATTTATCAACGGCCTTAATCCCTGTAACAGCATAAGCGCTTCTGACAACTGTTTTCTTATTACCGCATAATCAGGGCGGGCTGCGGAGGTAATGTCGCAATCATAGAGATAGTCGGTATCTACATCGCCTACTATTTCCCCTTGCAGGCTTAAACCGTTTTCGCCTCCCAACTGCAATTTTTTTCCCGTTACTATCTCTCCGGTGACAGGATCGCGAACATCTTTACCGGTTATTTTTATAACCATTTCCGGTGAGCCGAAATTATATATATTTGATACGGTGAGCCTTAATTGCTTACGCACAAAATCCCTGATAGCGTCCTGCATACCGCTTGAGCGCATATAGTCACCGGCTGCCTGCGCTTTTTCTGTTTCGGCAAACTCAACATCAGCCTGGCCGCCTCTTCCGCCAGTAACAGACAGAAGAAGTTTTAAATAATTGCGAACATTTTCTATATTCGCGTACACATCCTTTCCCATAGGATTAGATGAAATTTGCGCATAGACACCAGAGCTTACCGGCTTATTGGTGTAGACAATTCCGTCTATTTCGTTGAGCGGCAACGTTTGTTTTCCGCTTTCTTCAAGGGCGTCTTTCCAGACTAAATGCTGACGGCGCGTTCTATCAACGTGTTTCTTCCAAAGTTCATTAAGATATTGCAATTCTTTTTGAGCGTTATAGGCGAGCTTACCGTGAGAGACTGCGTACAGCTCGTCAGGGGTTTTTGTGAAGCGTATCAAAGCGGCTGGTATTTGTTTGTAATCTGTCTTATCCCAAAATATGGGCTCGTCCCACTCGTCAACATAGCAAAGCTTCCATATCCCGCTATCAAGGGCGCAAAAATGTTCATAAAGGTTTATCGTTACTTTTCGTTTATCGTTATCCCTGCCAGAAAAGTAGCGTATAAATTCCTGCGGTAGCTCATAGAGATTGCTTCCAAGAAGTTCATCGAGCGTGCGTTTATTGAAAAATGTAATGCGTTGCCCTAAGTGAAATGGTTTTGTATGGTCAAGATACACATCTTTCGGAGATGCCCGTTGCAAAACAGGACGCTCAAATTTTAAATATTCTTCAGTTTCTATGTTTTCGTTACTCGAACCAGCGGTCTTTCCGGTATAAAGATTAGCTTTCGGAGTTACAAATCCTCTACGTGAGTTATACCCTACTTTCATCACGCCATAGCCATAACCCAAAAAAGCGTCTAAGATACAGAGCTGGTTTTCTATTTTCCAATCATCATTTATATAATGCTTAGCCACTCCCTCGATGACGTTCGCTGAATATTCAGAACCGCCTGAAGTTTTTTTGATTATCGGGCGAGGGAATTGGTAGAACAATGACGGAAGCAACGTCTGTACGGCAATAAGCATGTAATTTTCATACACATCAACGCTGTCATTATTTTTAACATCACCTAAAACCCCATGGTACATATTGATAACATCAGTGGGGCAGTTGAGCGTATTGACTTTCTTGTCGTGCTCTTCCTTGCTCTCTTTTATAAACCCCTTGTAGTAACTGAAATCTTTTTCTGAAAGTTTTTGCATTTCTACCTCACAGATAAATTCTTTTTATATTTTGAACGCCAATCATCTTTATTTTTTTCTTGCTCTTGTAAATAAGCGGCGAGGGAGTCTTTTTCAGGTTTTGGTTCAGAAACTTTATCTTTCCAATTACCTTCGATTACTGCTTGATTTGCTACACCTAAAGACATAACCTCATCATCAAGTTTTCCTTCTTGAGCCGAGCACGTTCCGTCTTCATTGATAACAAAAGTAATATGTTCATCTACTGTGAAAAGCGAATTTATTTTTAATCCTCCGTTGATGGCAATAGAGAGATTATCAACCAGGAATGGTTTCGTCTTAGCCGACGTTTGCCAGCCTATTTTCTTTGTCCATTGATTTGCTTCTTTATCGTAGATTTTTCTATAAAAAATGTTTGAGTAAATATCCTTCAGCACCGTAAGAACAGTAAGCCCATGGTTATTAACCTCAACGGATATAAGTGCTTCGTTGTATTTAATTCCAAAAAGTTTAAGCTCGTATGCGAACAACTCCGGCTCTATCTTTCCTCGGTACTTAGCTACCTGCTCCAATCCTATTGGATCGATTATTTGCGCAACCGAGTTATCACCTTTCTCTAACCCTTCAGCCACATCAGCCCCTATGATGTAACTTCTTCCTACCACCGGCTCTTTAAAAATCTCCCAGTTGCCTTCAGTACGTATTGGTTTTATGGTCTTTGCTTTTAAATCCAGAAGAACGTCGATATTAAATCTACCCCTTCCAGAAACAAGAAACGCCTGCATGGGGTATGCGGGGTATTCTTGCTTAAACAAAACATCGTCGCCTTTTAAATTATTATTGATAACGAGTCTGCGCCAATACATTTGGTCGTCAGATAACTCGCATTTAGCATTGATTAAAACATCTTGCTTGTATTTAACTTCCTGCGGTGTAAGAGTAAAATATTTAGGAGCGGGGGAAGAATAATCAGGATTTTCAAACCATGCTATGAATAATGGTGTCCAATCGTTTAATCCTTTTTCGGCACTATCCCATAGTTCTTGAAAGTAATTGCCAATGCCATTAGCAGTGCTCTCGGCGATTATCATTGTGTTTGGTTTCATCGGCACAGTTTGCAAGAGCCCTGCCATAAGAGCTTTGACTTTGTTAGGAGGGAAAAAGGCTACTTCTGATAGATGAACACATTGATACGTATATTTACGCCCCGCGTTTTCGTTGTTCGCCGTGTCAATAAGAATTTGAGAATGTAATGCTTCAAACTCTATCTTTTTTTCATTTGATTTTTTCTCTATAGGTTTTAAATGCACTGGCATTTTTTCATGATAAAGCTTCACAATATCAAGAAGGTAATTTGAGCCGTCAACATCATCGGCAATGATAAGACCGTTTATTCCTTCTCGTTGAGAAGTGGTGGCGTAAATAACCCCATCAGAAATAGTTGATATGCCTAACTGGCGGGCTTTCAGAATAACAATCCGTATAGGTTTATTTTGGTTTTTGAGCTCTGCTATCAAAGCAAGGAGGCGCTTTTGAGCAAAGTTAAGTTCAATGGGGATTATTGAACCCTCTTTTGTTTTGATGAAAAGATAATTACTCTCTAATATCCAAAGAGGATTACGCTTAGACAAATCGGCTTCGCAAAGTTTCAATAAGCCCTCGCAGCTCTCCTTCGGGTATTCCTTGAGTAAGGTTGAAATAGTTTTCTGCTCCAAATCCTTCTCCTTTTAATTGGTCAGGCAATATCTTTTTTAAAATAGCAATTAAAACATTGTTATCGTGATAGGCTAAATCAACTGCATGTTCAATTAAATGTATGCCATTATGCTTTTCTTTTGCTCTCTCCAACGCTTCACGCAGCATTTCTGCTTCTGGTTTCCGTGGTCGTCCTTTAGGATTTCCAGTAACCCCCTTTTTCCAACGATTAGGGTATTTTTCTGTTTTTGTTTGCTTTTCAGTCGAAGAGTCAATCATCGAGAACCTCAACACTGATTTTTAATCTTTTCTTTGCCGGTACAGCGAAAGCACTTACCTGCTCTTGCATATTGACTTTTAAAATCAAAGTCGCTTCCCCGTCCTCGTCAGTAACAAATTTATTTTTTATGGCTTCAAAGGTTAAAGGTTTTGACATGTTTAAACTACGGCCAAGTCACCACCTCTGGGTCTTTATTATTTATCGTGTGGGTTGCTTGGCCTTGGTTAGTATTTACACTATGAAAAATGTGTTTTCTATCCCCCCTTATGCAAATAGTTGCTTTTCCTAAGTTTTATAAGGCTTCTTTTTATTATCTGGTCTATGCGCTGATGCGATGTTCCCTCCATCCCTGCTATTTCTCTTAATGTCATCTTGTTGTAATACCGCCAAGACATGATCCTAATCTCCCGTGCTTCAAGGTTTCCTAAAAGCAATATCAAGAACACTTGGCAAAAATCTGTATTTATCTTAGAAAAAGAAAACGAGGCAACCATAACTAAACCTCCTTGGTTTAGATACAATTGCCTCGTTCGCAAGCTCCCGCGCCGCGTTCTATGGCAAAAAAACTATTTCAACTCTTTATAATTTTTCTCACACTTGCACTTAACCACCTTCCCTTGGCTTATCTCAAGCTCCGTAAAGCGCACAAAATGGCTCTCCATCATATCCCTTAGGAGCGTAGGGTTCTTCTCTGCGAAGCGTTGGGCTAAGTCCTTAAGAGACTCATTATCGGGCATCAGCACCTCACTTATTTTTCGTCCCAATCACAAATAACATCCTTTTCAATTTTACTTAAAAAAGGAATATAATCTTTTGTGTTTTTAGGCAATATAGCATACGTTATGCCCATCCGTATATCGTACACATGGTCATAGCCGTACAATAATAATTTTCTGTGATAATATTTTTTGCATTTCTGATTGGCATATACAATGGTTGCTATCCTTGTATATAAATCCATTTCATCGAGGGTAAAAAATATTGTGGGTTTGCCAAGAAAAATAGCAATGTACCTTTTATTTATTACATCAAATATTTCACGGCTCATACGTTCGGGGCGATCATTTTCCGGCATTGCCACCTCTTGCTTTTTTACACCGCTCCAAATACTTAATCTCTTTGTCTATCTCCGCGATAGCACTCACAAGCCGACCGCGCAATGATTCAAGAGTTAAAATCGCTCTGTCTTCAGATTGTGGTTTTTTAGTTATGTCACTCATCATCACCACCTATTTTTATCCAAATGCTTCCCCGCCCTTATCAGCAAAAGCCCAACCCAAATAATCACGATACCAACCCAGCCGACCCGATACTCGAAGAACCCTCTTGCGCCAATTCTGATTAAATCCCAAACGCTCACTAAAGAGATAAGCATAAGCCCAACCCATTCTCCGTAAACCCCGATGTAGAAACGTATAACGTCTTTCATGAGACCTCCTTGTCCTTAAATACTGTTATCCCTTTTTCACAAGCCATTATTAAATTATCTTGATAATATAACTCATGTCTTAATTTCCTTGCCTTCTTGCTATATCTCCAATCGTCATTATAAATACTTGTTTCATAATATCTTCGGCCGTGTTTTATTCTATAAAATCCATTTATTTCCATGGTCATTTCTAAAGATGAACCCTCAAGAAATGTATCAATTTCATCAATAATATTATTTTCCTCACGGATTTTATGTATTTCAATTTCTTCTTGTTGTTCTTGTTGTTTTAAAGTTGTTTTTTCATTTCGTCGGTATTGCCAATAATTATTTAAGAATAACAACCCAAAAAACAAAAAAATTATACAAATAGAATAAGCTCTCATCACACCCCCTTTATTTCCAAACCCAATGCCCCCAATACTCCGCATACATCAGAACCACGATCACCACCGCCACAAGCACCCGCCATAAGAGTTGATACCATTTCATTGTTTCTCCTTTGTTTTTTCTTTTTCTTTCAAAAATTCCTGTGGGGTTAATGGAGTATTGATTATTCCATAAACACTTTTGGTTTTTGGTAATTCTACCAAACGAGGAAAATTATCTCTTAACTCAGCGTAACACGCTTTGTTCCCCGATAAAATTTCTTTAAGTCCAACTAATGCATTGCCGTTTTCTATTTTTTCTATCTTGAGCAAAACAGTAAAATGTTCGTAAATCTTATCATCTAAAGATTTACAACCAAACAATCCATACTCAACACATCGTCTATAACTACATGAAATTGTGTTCAAAGCTTCCACCCCTACTTTATATTCTGGGAATGAAATATAATTTGCACAATTATCGTTATCGGCGTATACAAGCGGATTAAAAATATAGATATAAACAAAAAATAAAACTAATGTGCTTATTTTCATCATATCCCCCACCAATTTTTTATTGCATCCATCTGTATCCCATTATGCAGCCATCCCCAGAACCAATGCGCCATAGTGATAACGCCGACCCAAGTGGCCACACAAATAAATAGCACCAGCGCAACGAGAAGAAAGCTAAAGAGGTATTTCATTCCTCCCCCTCCATTTCCTTGAGCACGGCATAAACATCATCAATAAAAAGAAACTCACTACCGTAGGTAATAAGTGCTTTTTCGAATAGTTCTTTCCCCACCTCCCCCAAAATCTCTTTCTTGGCTTGGGTGATAACTATTTCTCTGAATTTTAAATCAACGGGGTTGTTTGCTTCCGAGCGTTGCGCTAATTCAGTTAATATCTCCTCAATCTTGCTCATTTCTTCACCTCCATATTGCGTAAAGGATATAACAGAAAGATAGCGCGCCAAGGATGCAGATACCAAAAAGCAACCACTTATTTTCCATATTTTTAAAATCATCAATCCAATTAAAAACAAATGTTGCCACTAAAACCGTTGCGAGAATGTTTATAACCATTTTATTCACCTCCTATCAGTTTGTGGATTTGCCTTATAACTGATTTAGCCCCATCTATATGTCCTTGAATATATTCTTTATTAACACGTGAAGGTGGAGGGTCTAATCTAATGCATTTTAAGTCCACACTCGGCACTTCCTGCAGGAGTTCAATGGCATCCTTGATCGCTTTCTCATCATCGCCATCTAAATAAACGAACAAAGACGCTTTTTGAAGTGCTTTACGTAATCCTTTTTTGATAATTTCCCTCGTCATCTTACTCATCTATCACCTCCGATTGGTCTTCAACGTACGCAATCTTGCAATCTGCTTTTTCACAGACATAAACCCCTAACGTAGGTGTTTCGTATACCGCTGGTTTTTCACAATAATAACAGAGAATATTACTCATCGGACACCTCACTTATTGTTTATAATTCTAAACCCACAATACGTTTTAATTTTAATTTCGTATAATGTTCTACTTTATAATTTTGAATAAAAATAATAGCTTGTTCCTTAAGCCAGAAAATATGTGCTCTTTCTTCTGCAATGAATGGCTCTCCGTCCTCATCGAGTATTATCCAGGCTTTAAAATTTTTCATCTTTCACCACCTTTATTTTGCGCTTGCAGTGGTAACATTTAGTTGACCTACTAACCGAAAGAAACCACTCACCACAGGAAGTACTGTAAAACTCATAAGGATTAGCTTTATTCTTTTTCCACTCACACACTTTAGGCTTGGTCATTTCTGCTCCTTCAATAATTCTGGGTTTTCGTAGATGTTGCCGATGACTTCAATCCAATAATGAGACGGTGCAAAAACGAATAGTTATCCATCTTCAAAACGCTTGAACCAAAAACCAATTCCTGACCAAACAATTTGAAATGGATTATCACTTTGGTCTACTCTACAGATATCACCTTCATAGATTTCTTTTCCGTTCTTGTCTTTGAGGCCAGTAAAAAACAATGGTATAGCTTTTTTGTATAGCTTGCTAAGAGGCTCTGGCCTGCTCATTGGTCCATAAGACCAAAGTTGTCCTGTTTGGGTCATTAAAAACCAAGAGCAAGCCTCTTCCATTGATGTTTCAACCTTTCCATTTACCTCAAACTCACACCATACTCTAAACTTTATTTCTCTCATGATCCTCCTTCATCCCCTCAAGGCGCTGGCGAATATCTCTAAGGGCTTGGTTGTATCCTTTTATATTTTCGATTACCTGCTTTGACCCTATCGAGTTACTTATGATTATTTCCTTCGGCATCTGCTCCTTACACCACTCAATGATAGCGGTGCGGGCTTGAGCAACATCTTTTTTAAGATATTCATTTATTGTTTCTATTGTCGCGTCTTCGTTAGCTCCTATCCCCAAACCTTGCGTCCACAATAACTCCAATATATTTTTAAGTTTTTCCATTTAGACCTCCCCGTAGATAAGAGCGTGGATTATGCCAGCAAGCCTATCAACATTAAATAGTCTTTCGCCATAAAATCCTGTGATTATTTCTTCTATTTCTTTACAACTCATTTTCACCTTCTGCATTTGTAACTTGGATGGGGGAATCCCTTATCACATATCCGCTATTAGAATATTCTGTTTTTTTACTTGCAATAGGTTTTCCGCAATCATTACATATACCGTTTGTAATCCACGTACCCGTCCTTTCTTTATGACCAAAACAAAAGTCATCTTTATATAATATTTTTTTATTCACCCCTCGCCCCTTAAGTTGCTCGAATTTGCAATATTCGAAAACATATCGCTTATCTTTTTTAGATAATTGAGAAATAACTGCACAGACTACAGACCGCTTTTCTAATGATTTCATTAGTTGATTATAGGGAGCTTTTGGCCAATCCCTTTTCTTCCTCCCCTTTGTTTGTTTAGACATTAGGCTCCTTTTAGATTCGGGTAACGCATGTTTCCTTGGTATGCGTCTCTGACCATATTTCAGAGGGCATTTTTATCCTACATACCACGCCAACAGCACCAGAAAATTATAAAGAACAAGTAACATTTTTACACCCCGCTGCGGGGCGGAGTTATTTCTTCCCCGTTATACCCGCTACTAAAGTATGTATCTCTTTTATCTGCTCCTCGTTGACCTCCGGCCTTGTAGGTATAGGCTCTGGGGTGTAGGGTTTCTTAGAGTTGTCCACCCCAACAACTCCTTTTCCTTGAGCCGACTTCTTAACCCAGTTCGTTATCGCCTTTTCCCATGCGCCAGTCTTTGTCGTATTGGTATTATTCGTCTTGTGCCAGTCCACGCACGCGCGGATCTCGGTTTCTACGTTCAACATGGGGTAGATTTCTTTTTTGCTCTTAATGAAAGATTCCTTAAAAACAAGGCCGGCGACCACAACGGTACTCTCCTTCTCTTTCTCCTTCTCTTTCTCTTTCTCTTTCTCCTTCTCTTTCTCTTTAGCCCCTTGCACGGGGCTTGCAAGACCCTTAATTCCGTATTTAAGTAAAATATCTAAAACGCACCTATGTACCCTATTCCGAGGGTTTAGCTCCCCATACTGGAAGCTTATGAACGGGAAAATAAACCATTTAGAACCACCATTCAAAACAATTATTCTTTCCTCTCCATTGTTAAACAACCTTAAAGCCTCTTTTTCATTTACGGACATATCAGATCCTATGCGTAGCTGGGCCACGTCAAAATCAACCTCCCAAATGCCGGCATGGTTACAATCAAGACAGATATAATCCCATAATAGCTTGTAAGCGCCCGGAAGATTACGGATAAACTTTTTCTTGTATTTGTCGGTATCTGCCATTCTTTTCGCCATACCCTACCTCCTAAAAACCTGCCTTCTCTCATACTGCCCGCCACCCACCACCCTTCTATACATATTCTGCAAGCACCCCTCCTGTGCTATCGTGAGCTCCTTCTTTTTGCTTATACCCACTAAAAAAGACCGCTCCCAATCATTCAGCTTAGGATTGAGCTTATATATTTCAGAGATAAGAGCGAGTTTGTCGGTGGTGGTGATCATATTTTAAATAATCTCTTTATTATTTCTTTTACCACAGGAACACTGACCGCATTGCCTAAACATTTATATCTCTGACTTTCTGAAATTCCTTCTGTCCAGTTGTCAGGGAAACCTTGTAAGCGTTCACATTCCTTGGGGGTCAACCTTCTTATATTTTTATTCAGCATATACAACCCTGTCTTTGCTCCCCAGCCCCCCCCTTGTGCGGTAAGCTGTTGTGATATTCCTTGTGTATCGTAAACACGCTGGCCTTGACAATCTTTATCGATGAAGCCTATTTTTTTAAGCATATAACTGCCGGACTCCCCGCCGAAAAAATTCCTTTATAGTATGTTCGTTTTATCGTTCCAAAAATCTTTGTTTTCTTCGGTAAACCTACCCCCCCCCAAGCCCTGCATATTAACTGCAATTAGGGTTGTGCTTCCATCAAATTGTGCCTGACCGGAGCAGTTTTTCGTTGAAATACAACCTGATAAATTTTCCCCATTCCCCTGTGAAAAAATCTCTTCATCGCCTTCTCCGATAGGAAATACTTTTTGTCCACCTCTTTCTCCAAGATGTCCGATAAAGTATACCCGCTCTCTATTTTGGGGCAGAAACCAGGAAGTATTAAGCAGTTGCCATTCACACTCATAAAGCCCAATGTCGGCAATCTCTCGCAATACAACCTCAAAGTCTTTTCCTTCGTTGCTTGTAAGTAACCCTGCGACGTTCTCAAAGATAAAAATATCGGGTTTACATTCTTGAATAAGCCTTTTCGCTTCAAAGAATAGACCGCTTCGGCTACCTTCAAGACCGGCTCGTTTTCCAGCGATTGACAAATCCTGACACGGAAAGCCGAAAGTAATGAGGTTAATTCTTCCGAGATTTTCTCCTTTGACGCCTCGTATATCCCCAAACTCAATTGCTTCGGGGAAGTGTTGCTTGTAGATTTTAATTGCATACTTATCTACCTCCGAAAAATAATGTGTATCTATTTTTATCCCTGCCTGCTGTATCCCTAAAGCGAAACCGCCTATGCCGGAAAACAGGTCAAGATAGTTCATTTTACTTTGCCACATCTTGCACAATGTTTGACCTTATAGTTGGTGTATAGAGATAAAAACCATTTATGCCCGATAAAAAAACAGATAATTACCTTCACCATCTCACCCCCGTAACCTCTTGGCGTATCATGCCGGGGAGGGTTTGTTGTGTAGGTTTTGGCTGTGGTCTAAGCTGCGGAGGCTCATAATCAAGCGTAAATGCCGTATGCTTCTTTCCGTTTAAAATTCCGATGTAATGATTGGTTATGATGTATCCGCGCTTGCGTAAGGTATTTATTGCCCTTCCATACTGGCTTATGCGTAGGTCTAAGATACGGTTTAGACCTACCTTCCCGTTACCCCTTAAAAGTTGTAAAATTCTTTCTTCTTCATTCATAATAAAAACAGACGGGGAAAGCCCCCGCCGGAGTTACACTAATGTTTCCTCTCCTTCGTGATCCACAGCTTCCTCTGGTTCGTTCCCACTATTGGCGCTCACCTTAGCGTCAAGGGGGAATATGCTGTCGAGGTTTTGAAACTTGCCTTTGCTCGCCCACAGTGTTTTAACGCGCATACCCTTTAGGTTGTCAATATCAAAGTCCATATCCGGTTTAGCCCCTTCAACGAGTTTTACGAGGTACTTATTGTAAAGGTTGCTCTTTTCCCCGTAATTAAACTTCATCCAGCGCGAACGATGAGGGAACTTGTACCCATCAAGTTCAAACACTATCCGCACCGCGGGGCAGATAGTTTCAGTTTCCTGGAAGGTGAACTTGTGCTTTTCGTCATATTCGATGTCAGCGATAACCCCGCGTTGAAAATCACCTTCAAGAACTTTTTCGTAGTTAAAATCCCTTTTTGGCGGCTTCATCCTTAACCTCCTTTTCTTTTAGTTTATATGAGTTTTTTACTAACACCTTTTCCGCATTTGTCCTGCAATGCCCCCAATAGGCGCAATAAAGGCATTGCCAAGGGTAGAACCCCTTGTCGTTACGATCATATTCTTTCGGCGCGGGGGGCAAGTTTTCCGGAGTAGAATGTAAAACCGCTTCCGCGTTCTTCTTGCACCGTTCAACGACTGCCATATCCTTGACTATGCGCTTTTCAGCGAGAACCCCGCTCTCTTTGTTAAGAGCAACCATAATCGCTTCGTTAAGGTGTAGAGCGTCAAGGTAACAGTTAACCTGCGCCAAGTAAGATTCCTCAACCTCTCCTTTTTCGAACTTCTCAAAACCATAGCCGGACATAGACTTGACCTCTAAAAGATAGAGGTTCCCATTAAGCACAAGGCCGTCCGGGTGTCCTTTAACCACCGTTCCGTTAACCGGGAAGTCCACAGTTATCTGCTGTAACCCTGTCGCAAGCAAGTTAACGCCCGCTAACTTAGCGAGGTTTGTAACTGTCATTTCAACGAGGTCTCCCGTCCAAAACACTATCTTTGCTCTGCTGTCTATTTCCTTGCCTTTTTTCTCAAAACCGTGGTAAGCATACGCAAGTTGACGCGGGCATTTACCGATAGAGGAAAGGTATAGTTTTCCTTTTGTTTCTCGTCCTTCTTCGTTAGCGAACTGTCGGCGAAACGTCCAGCTGGCGAGTTTGCCTATATCGTAGAAGATAGCCTCGTTGATAGTCTTTTCGTTCTTCGTAAGATATTGGTTGATTTTATCTACTATCATCTTTTCACCTCCTCAAGCGCCACCTTGCCGTTGAGCACAAGGTCTTTGATCCAATTTTCAGCGAAGTCGCATATCAACATATGGTCTATATAATCCCAAGTTTTCGTTGTTCCGTTCCATTGATAAAGAGCCAAAAAATCATCTAAGTCAGAGTAAAGTATTTTGTAGTTAGCTGAAAAATAAATCTCGATAGGTTTGTTCATCGTTCCTCCCTCCTCCCCTCATCCTTCTCATCCATAACCATATCCTCGTAATTCTGTTCTTCTTCGGTCTTAAATGGCTTCTGTTGAAGCTCCTCGGCTACGGTGTTCCCTGTACGACTTACCTCTCTAAAATTGCTCATCGCGTCAGCTCCTTTATTACTTGGTTAACTTCTTCCAAATCCCTCTTAAAGGCTCCCGAAAGTTCCTCAAGGCTTTTTACCTGGTACATTTTTATCAACTCCATAACGTTCTCTATTCTTTCCTTGCGCCGGAGCAAATGAGTTAAAGCGTGCTTTTCAATAACAATCATTTATACCTCCTCAATATATTTTTTTATTTGCTTTTAAATTTTTTTAATTTTATGTTTTTATTAGCAACAATAATTTCTGGGTTATCTTTGTAATATAGAATTGCAATCCCGTTTTCTTCTATGGTTTTATACTTTGCTTTTTCTCCTGTAAAACAACACACACTTCTTCCTTTGATGTATTCAACCTGTGCCGAGCCGTAGATGTTTTCAACCTGTGCCGAGCCGCAGATGTTTTCAACCTGTGCCGAGCCGCAGATGTTTTCAACCTGTGCCGAGCCGTAGATGTATTCAACCTGTGCCGAGCCGTAGATGTATTCAACCTGTGCCGAGCCGCAGATGTTTTTAACCTGTGCCGAGCCGTAGATGTTTTCAACCTGTGCCGAGCCGCAGATGTTTTCAACCTGTGCCGAGCCGCAGATGTTTTTAACCTGTGCCGAGCCGTAGATGTTTTTAACCTGTGCCGAGCCGTAGATGTATTCAACCTGTGCCGAGCCGCAGATGTTTTTAACCTGTGCCGAGCCGTAGATGTTTTTAACCTGTGCCGAGCCGCCCAAAAACCAGCGTCCCTTTTCTATCCTGTCCATTTTTCCTAAACAAAAACGTTCTTTCCACCACACTTGTAATTCTTTCTGCATCTCCACCAGTGCGAACCTTTCGGAGAACCAATCGGGTTTAAAATCCTGGTCGACCCGAAGCACCCAATTATCAAGAGTATGATTAAAAATATTTCCGTCTTTAGGGACTATCTCGACTCGTACGAAATCTGGTTTATCGGTGGTATCGTTAAGTTTAAGTTCTTTTAGCATTTCTTCGTGTGAGTCCGTGTCTAAGGGGCAATAAACACTATTTTTTAAAACTATACCCGATTTGATCTGACACATCTTTTACCTCCTATTCTCCTTCTGCTTTGGCGATAATCTTCATTGCGTACCGCACTTCTGCACAAGAACAATCTTCATCATCGATATTGTGGCAATTAACCATTTCCTTTAACGCCTCTAACAATTCCGGTGCGGCGGCGATGAGGCGGCCATTAGGCTTATAACCCACCAAAGCTATTGTGTTTTTAATCTCTGGAATGTTTGTATTGCACTCAACCACAAAACGCATTTCCGATATAATTCCTTTAGCGTATTTAGCATCCCGTAGCGTCCATGGTCCTGTCGTATGTTTACTCATGGGTTACCTCCTCCCTATTTCCAAAGCCGTAACATAAATCCTCTTGCCCTTCACCTTTACGCAATGGCTATAAATACGGTCTTTCTCTATTTTTATGAGCATACCTTCCATGCCGTAGAATTTTGATAAGATATTTGTGAGTTTTACTTTTTTAGGCATTGAGAAACCTCCGTATGTTTATAAATTTTCATTACCTTGCGTACATAGTTTTGGGTTTCTTTCGGCATACAATCAATATCGTAATTGCATTTTTTTAAGCGTCCGGTACCACCGTTGTAAGCGGCGAGAATTAAACTTAACGAATATTCAACATCAACCGTTTCAGCTTTTAGCCAAACATCATTGTTGTATCTTATGCGGCATGGTTTCTTTTTTCTCTCGATAACTTTTGCCAAATAATAAAACCGTAATTTTTCTAAATACCACCGACCAACCCTTTTATTCCATTTTGGGTTTTTCATATCTTCGGAAGTTAAATAAAATGCTTTCCTCTTGTCTTCGCTCATTCCAATTGTGTAAACCGATTCTTTTCCCGCAAATGCTTGATTCCATTCCTTCAATGCTCCATTCGGATTTATCTGCATCAGCCCGATACAACCTTGCGGAGATACTGCATTGGGATTGCCTCCGCTTTCAACCTGAATAATGGCGGGAATGATGTCGTCTATTTCGTCAGCATGAGCGGTAATACAGAAAGAGGAGAGGAGGATAATTAAAAATATTTTTCTTACATAATCAAAAAATATTTCATGTTGAGCAACTTCTCCGCACGCTTCCCATCGGCGATGTGCAGAGTTAGAGCTAAAACCTAAAAGATTTTCTGGTGCATTGTTTTGTCTGTTACTGTCTTTGTGGTGGATGTGCTCCTGGCGCGTAAGAAACCGATTGATAATTTTTTCCACTACAAAGCGATGTTCAAAAACATAACCAGCATTAGCCTTGGGGTGTTGTGGTATATAAACAAGGACATATCCTTTTTTATTCACAGATAAACATCCAGGAACTAATTCATGGATTGATTTATTTTTTCCCTTTTCTTTTTCACGTTGGTAAAAGTTTTGACAATTTACTTTTGTCGATAGGGTGTATGTTTTTTTATCTCGGTAAGTATGAGAGGGATGATTGCAGGGATCACCTTTTTTTCGGGAACATTTTCGACACACATTACATTTTAAAAAATAGGACGGCAGGGCAAAAGCGCGAACTTTCTTTATTCCAGAGGATGTCTGAAAAGACCCTGCCGCCCTAATTGTTTTTGTTTTTTTTTCCATGGTAGTCCGCGCTTTGTTTTTTTAACTTAAGATAATTTCTGATTGCTCTGTTAACCAACCAGTTTAAAGATAACCCTTCAACTGTTCGTATCTCGTCAATTTCAAATTTAGTTTCTGGGCTGACTTCAATGTGTATCTTCATCTCGGTATAGAATATACCGTATAAATGCTTTTTTGTCAACTATTTTTTATCCTAATAAAACGTAACACCAGCATACCTTTTTCCCCTTACCAAAAAATAGTTATTTAATTATAGCAGAAACATCGTCCAAACTTCGGGCGAGTATGTAGAGGATATTGGCTCTGCGGCAGTATTCTTCAAAAAATTTCTGATGCGCCGATTGTACGCCAGTAGGTGATTTTACTTCGATAAAAACAAGGTGAGGGCAGAAGGCGGTTATATCGGGGAAACCTAAAAATAAATATTTGTCAACCCAAAACGTTCCTTTACGGGCTATGCCAACGGTCTTCGTCTTTCCGCATACATATCCCAAAGACCTTATATACCTTAATATAGATAGTTGCGTCCTTCCTTCGGGGTTATCTTTCTTGCGTAAGGGTTGATTGTGTTGCTTTCCTAAAAGATAGGCATAGTCGCTTCGTGGTATTCCCATTATTTATGTGTGTTAATCCACTGTAAAAACATCAACGAACAGAGAGCGTGCGTTAAATGAGGAAGCCCGCTTTCTTTATCGATGATCTCTCCACTTTGATAAGCGGTCATATGTCGCAATGCAGCCGCAAAATATCTACTCTTAGGACGTACCTTTTTCCAATTATTAGGAGCATATTTCTTTGCCCCATATGTCATAACCTTAACTATTTCCTCTATGGTATCTAAAGGAAGTAACTCCCAGCGTGGTTTTTCGCTATCGTATTTCAATCCTTTCATAGCTTGCTCCCTATAACCTCCTGTAAAACCTGCGCTATGGCGTCCGTACAGCTCGTAGTATGCTCTTTATTAGGCAGGTACTTATTGCACCTATGCCCTCGTAGAGCCTTAATAATAGCATCAGCCTCATGCTGGTTGCGTATGCGCCGGACACTAAAAGTAAGCAGGTCAGCAAGACCCTGTACCCAACTATGGCCGCAGTCTATCTCACGTGAGGCCCCGTCAATAATGATAAAATCTACCTTATTTTGCGCTTCTTCTTTAAAGGCTATGTGTATATAAAGATTTCCGCACGGCGTCCACTTCTGAAAAGTGCGGGATTTATTGATTATTTCTATACAACCGTTTTCCATATTTTTTATATCGAAGCGTGTATATCAACGTAAAAATAATCGTGCCTACAATCAGTATCTTTTTTTGTTTCTCTTTTGGGAGTAAGTTCTATTTTAACTACCCCTAAATCAGTGGGTGTCATTGCACCCTTAGCAACGTAACTCGGTTCTTCTGGCTCATATCCTTTAAGAAAAGAGCCGGTACGGGCAAAGAGTATCTTTTTGTGAGATAACCCTATCCTGTCGCCATTAGGGGATAATACCAACCTTGACTTAACCGCCGCCGATTTTTTATGGTCGTGTCCCATAAGATATATATCTGCGTCAGCGATGTTTTCCATTTGTTGCAGGGTATTAAGCGAGCCTCCCACAAGCCGTGAAGCACCTCTTCCGTGGTGCGCCCATATATCTATGGAATAGTTTTTATACCCTCTCATTATCGTCAAGCGGATAAATGAGCTTACTCCTAAATACTTTGTTTTTAAGAGTTCACAGAGTTTCTGTGTCGTGGTTATACCATTCTCAAGCACTCCGAAGTGGTTACCTTCGATGAGCCCGATTAACCGTCCGTTCATGAAAGATAACTCTTTCGCTAACTTTTTGCACCGTTCAAGAAATATCTCATCTATGGTTTGGCAGGTAGAATCGTGGAAACAGGCCTGGTTAAGTGCTTTACGCTCGCTATAACTCATCAGGTCGTCATAATCCCCCATCCCTAAAAAATAGCAATTCTTTTTTCTTTTTGCCCAATTTAAAAATTCATACCATTTTTCTTTGTGGCAAAGACGAGAGAAACGATGTACATCTCCGAAGGGGATTAAATAGATAGGTTCGTTTAAATGTGCTACGTTTATCTTGTACCGATGGATAGTAAAAATACTATCGTTTAACATAAGTTAAATCCACCCCCACGGTTAAGATTGAGAGGCTTCGTCTTAAGGTATAAGGTCGCTCGTAGCCTCGCTTCGTATCGCCGTAGGGGTAGAAATTATTCACTCGCTTTATCGTAAACCTGTAACGCTAACTCTCTTAGAAAATTCAAATCTCTTGTGCGCAGGTCTTTAATCTTCGCGTTCCCTGTTTTTCTCATATACTCATAAAAAGCGTCCTTCTGCTCCTGCTCCGTAGGTAAGCCCTTAAGAGCTACATACTTTACCGCTTCGATAAGTAAATCCTTACTGGTATGCCATACGTCATACGCCGTTTGGCTTAAAATCTCTTTTAAGAAAGGTTTACCTAATATCCATAACTTGCTTACGAGTGCCTTAAACTTATCAATGCCTACTCCAAACCAGCCTTTAATAACCTGTAATATGCCCATTGCCGCCTCCTTTTTTATCTAACTCTTTCCAAAGTTTTTTCCCTCTCTTGCTCGATAAAAATTTATAAATAAACCGTCCATAGGTAAGAATAAGCATATTGCTAAACTCTGGACACATATCTACTTTTAAATAAGGGTGAGAAAATGCTTCTGAAATAGCATGACAGATTTCTACTCCGATGGCGGTATAATATCTTTCATAGGGATTTTCGTTTATTACTTTACAAAACTTTTCTGTGTATTTCTCTAAATTTTTATTAAACCGATTTTTAAAGTTCTTATCATCGCTGCCCCCAATAGAAATATAGAAATCAGATAGTAAAATTGAAATTTGTTCTTTAGCCGATATTCCATGATTATAAACGATAGGTTTTTTGTTTTTCATTTTTTATCCCTCACTTTCGTCAAATCTATAACGTCTTCTATTCTCTGGTGTTCTATATCGTGGTTCTCCGTGTCCGGCTCCCCCATTCCCCGCTCCCCTGGCCACGAACGGTTGATAGTAACCTTAAACCCCTTGACTAATAGCTTCTGTATAAAATCCCCTATCCAGCTCATCCTTTAGCCTTTTCTAATAGCTCCTGTGCCTGTAGAGATATTTTAAAATCGGGCAACCGTGAAGCTATCCTGTTCACTATCCTATGTGCTACGAAGCGGGTAATGATATTTAATTTAATCGTCCCCTGTTGCTCAAGAAGGGCAATCGCTTTAACCGCCAGCGTTTTACGCTCGGCCTTGTCTATCACCCCGTCAATAGCCATTTTCTCAATCTCGGTTACTAAGGGAGTGATGACCTTAGAAAGTTTATCTGTCCACCGTTTTATAAAGAGCCACACCACTAATGCCCCTGCTCCAATCGCTTGCCAGTTTACATTATTCATACCTCACCCCTTTATATACCCGTCCCATATCCATAGTATCCCCCGCTCTTCAAAATCACTTCTGTACCCTAAAATAACGTTGCACATATCACACCTTAAAGAATGATTATCTTTATGCACATCATCACAATCCTTCTTCTCCTCGCACTCGTGGCAGAAGAAAATAAAACAAGGCTTGGCAATGTCAAAGGTTAGGTTCATGTTAATAATAAATTAGTAATGCCTGGGCAAAGGCTTAAGCTAACGGATTACTTTCTACCGATTCAAG
>JBDKTO010000102.1 GCA_039680175.1 Veillonellales bacterium
CCGTAAAGGTTTCCATTACCTTGATAGACGGCGACAGCGGGGAAAGTCTTACCTTAGTCGGTCTTGGGAGCGGCCAGGATGCAGGGGACAAGGCGGTCATGAAAGCGGAAACGGCGGGAATTAAATACGCTTTTATGCTTAGTTTTTCTATCAGCACCAATGACGACCCGGAAGCCGATAGTAAGACGGATGAAGAAGTGTATGCATCGGATGTGGAGAAATCTAATACTGTTGCTGCCAATGATCACCTGGTATGTATCGATTGCGGTAACAAAATTACTACTGGAATCAGGAATGTCTCCATGAAAAAGTATGGCAGACCGCTATGTATGAAGTGCCAGAGAAAAGCGAAGGCGATTGCTTAAGTGTATGTTGCCCTAGGAATGCAAAAAAACATCCTAATCAGGTTGATTAGGATGTTTTTTTTTTCGATACATTGGACTTATTTTTTTAAAAGGGTTGTTAGTGCCTCTATTTTTTCAACAGGAAGTTGTTCATACTCTTTTTGAAGATAAGTTATGTGTTTTACAACAGCGTCAAAGCGTTCTTTCTCATCGCTGTTTGTAGGTGTTGTTGATGGATCAGTTTTATATAGACTATGGGTATCTTCACGATTTTGGGTAAATACATCATGAAAAATAGCCAGAAAGTTTTTACCGACGTTACGCCTTGCAGTTATATATAGCAAATACTTAGCTGATTTGTCATCGGTTAATTTTCCATAGGATGGTATGGTAGTTTTTTCCTGAAGAAAGCTTAGACTGCAATTATATAGTTTGGCTATTTTTAATAGATAGCTTTGAGAAGGGGTGGGTTTATTCATTGCTTTTGATAATGTTGACTCAGATATCCCAAAAATTTTTGCTACATCTTTTTGGTTCATGCCTAATTGATCAAGCATTTTAGTAAAGTTATTTTTATATTGGTAGTTAATCTCTGGAGTTAATAACTCTGTCTCAGAAGATATAGCTCGAATGAGGGTTAAATGATCTTCGACTTTAGGGTAAATGCTAGGAACTGAAGGGATATTTTTAATTAAGAAAAAATATGCGTGAATTAATTTTCGTAACCGTGAGTATAGCAGTCTGAGATCATTTACTTCAATTATAGAAAAAAACGGGTGTACAAATTGTAAAATATTGTAATTATTAGTATCTATGTATTTTTTTATTTTCTTATAGAGTTTCGTACGTTTGTTCAGAATACTAAAAATTTTTGGAGCCGTGTTTTCCAACAAAAGGGGGTCTATAAAGGCTGCTGTAAATAATAATTCTTCGTTAAAACAACTAGAAGAAGATAAGGCATATTTATAGGTGCATAGTTCGTTTCTAATAGTAAATAAATTTTCTTGCTTATCATTTTCAGCTTTAATAATTTTCTGGCTTTGACTTAACGGTATGGCTTGGGAACTAAAGGATAGGTCTAAATGATATTTATTTTGGAGAACGGTTATTTCTTGCATACCCTTTGCGGTTATGTAATTTGTCGGTTGCAAGTCGCTAATTTGGTCTAATAAAATTTCAATATTGTGGATCGTGTCATCAGTATAATCAAGTTGATCTTTATTGAGTTCAACTTTTAGTTTCCCTAAGAGTTTATTTTTAAAAATTATATTATCCGTAAAATTTAGTGTTTGTAACTGTTGAATCGCTTCTGATATTACTTGAAAGGATTGATTTTGGTCATTTTTAAAATTATCAAGATCGCTACCAAATTCCGTTTCTATTTTTTTCAGTTCGCTTCTTTTCTTCTCTTTTAAATCGCAAAAAGAAGAAAGATCACGGTCAGGCAGCATGAATAACAAAAATTTTTGTTCTAAAGTCAATGATTTAGGATTTAATTTTTTGAGAATATTAGGCAAACTTGGTTCGGTTTTAAAAATGTTCATTTAAACTCCTTTGATATGTATTGAGTAAAATTGAATAAAATTTTATTTTAAGTTTAGCACAATTGTATATATGCGTCCAAGTAGAAAAAGCAAGTATATTGAGTAAAATTGATGAAAGATAGTCCGGCTAAATTTTAAAAATTTGTGATTTTCTTTACGCTAAGAGCTATATATATTTATACTTGTCGGCCGACATAAATGGTTTCATCTGAATACATTGTAGACGCGATTACAGTGCTCACTAATCTTTTGATGATAAATAACATTATAGAATTATTATTATCTAAGATAGGAGTTGTGATCCAGACGGAGGGATATTATGCCTAAGAAAAAGGTTCGGAAGAAGGAACGTATAAAGTGGCGGCGGATAACAGTTAGTGTGTCCAATGACCTTTACGAGCTTCTGGAGGAAAGGTCAGCAATAGCCGGCGTATCCATGAGCAGGATGGTATTCGGCTTGCTCAAGCGCAAAAAGGTCGTGATTGTTCCCGGATTTGGGGAGTTTGTACGTGATGTACAGCAAATCTGCAGGTACTTAAATACCACCCACAATGATCCGCAATTGTTGCGGGAAGTGGCTGCCAGCCTTAATCGCAATAGTGAGTTCTTTGAAGCTGCTACGTCGGGAGTCATATATCCACGCTTGATCGAAACCGGTTCGGAGAAATATGAAGCTGTTATGCCTCCTAATCGATTTTTTAAGAACTTGGTCGAGGTGTAGTGGATATGGAGAAAAAGAGGATTCCGTTATCAGTTCCGATGCATGATTATATACGGCTCAAGCATGAGGCTGATTTAGCGGAGCAGTCCATGAACAGGTACATTCTTAAACTGCTGAAGAAACGTAAAGTAGAGATATATCCCAAGGCGCGGCTAATTTACCTCGAACTATACCGGATACGCACGGAACTGGAACGGCTAAGGGAAGTCAAGAATGTCGATATTCGAAATTTGGTTGAAAGGGTCGATCGATTATGCCGATCCTGCGATACATTCCTGGCCGGTTTGACCAAAAGTATCAGTTAAAGCAAAAGATACAATATTTGGATGATCCGTGCAAGCGTATTTGGTTGGGAAAGCCAATCCTGAAATCCTTACTATTCGGCGGGTATGGTGTCGATCCTAATGCAGCGTATGAAAGCTTTATCTTTTTTCATATGGCGTGCGGTCTTAGCGGAACACGGCTCTTTTATCATTTGCTCCTTGACTTTGAACCGGGATTGGTAGACCCATTGCAAGTAAGAGAAATCGGGATAGAAGAATGCCGCTATTTGCAGCGGCTCGGTGCCATGTATGTCTGGGGAGTGCACTGCACAAAGCGGGGTGCTCCTCATCCCCATATGCATGTTGTTATTAATAGCCGGTTACCATTGAGAGGGAAAAAGCTGCAAATAAAAAAGCGTAACATTGTTGAGCACAAACTTTGGGCGAATCAAGTTTTAAACCGCTTTGGACTACCATTAATTGATATGCATGTCCCATATAATTGGAAGGAGGAAAATAATGAATAGCGATTTTTTTAAAAAAATAATGGCGCGAAGTACGGTCAAGCCTTATACAGGACCGGTTGTAGAGATAGGAAAAGCCGATCAGCCGCCAATTGTGACCTCTCCGCCGGAAGTCTGCAATTATAATGAAAAGAATGTTACGCTGACATATCGGTCGGCGGATGAAAGAATTTGCCAAGGAGAACCTCTTGGAGTTTTATGTCCGATGAGTGCTTACCGTGAAGGTGATACCTGGAAAGTGAAGATGAATTACCGCAATCCTGCAGGCCTGGTTAAAGTTAAGCCGGGCATGGAGCAGATGGAATTGCTGGAAGAACCGGAATATTTTCGTGAGACGGAAGACGGTGTTTATGCACTGAAAAACTCCAAAGAATATTTTTCCATAACTAATATTCGGCTTAGAGTTCAAGCCCGAATAAAGAGGTATTGGGAGGAAGATTCCGAGCCGGTAGAAGAATTGAAATGCCTTTTGTACTCGAAAGAGTGGAGTGCCCCCAAAACCATTACCGTTCCACTCAGTGAATACAAAAATGTTTATTCGTCGATTATCAAAAACCGGTTTCCGGAATTGTTTCTTAGTTCTAAAGCCCGGGACTATCTGGAAAAATACCTTAGCAACGTTTATAGCAGATGCCAAAGTAATCTGAAAGAAGAAATTCACATCATGAAAATCGGTTGGACTGCAATCAGTGGCAATATCCGCTATGTGATTGGAGAAGACCCGGTTTATAAAAAGTTCTACCTCCCGGATGTGTCTTTGATGGATAAAGGCAGAGTATTTAGAGAAGGATTTCGCTTCCTGAAAATTGGCCGGTTCCGATTCGTCAGCCTGATACCCTTTCTCTTTGCCCATTTTTCCTACGCGGCGTTTCTTTTTAATAAAGCGCAGCGTACATTTCAGAGTACGCTGTTTCTCCGGGGTGAAACCAATACCTATAAAACCCGGATTTCGGAAGTGTTCTGTAACATCTTCCAGACAGATAATGAAAAGAAAAAGCTGTCCTTCGGGACTACTATTCCTGCTCTTTACAAAACCATGTCGATATTGCGGGACCAAACCGTACTATTAGATGATTTCTCCTGTTCTGAAAAAAACAAAAAACGTAATGATACCGCCTTACTGGAAGCAGCAATCAGAGCTATCGGGGATTCCAATTCTCCCGCTAAAACTTCGGTGAGTAAAGAAGGCGGGGTTGATAACCGAAGCTTCCGGGCAACGTTGGTTGTTACGGGAGAAGACAATCCACCGCTTTCCAATTCCAGCTATTACCGAATGATTATCGTTCCGGTAGACAAGCAAAGTTATGATAACGGGGTCCTGCAGGAATTTCAACATAAGTCTTCAATCATGCGAAACTACATGGCCCTATTCATTGAATTTCTGAGGGATAACGGCGATCAAATAGTAAAAGACATCCTTCCTAAAGCCCAAGAGTATGAGGACCGATATGGACGGGATTTCAAAATTGCCAGAGTCCGGTATGCCACCGTTAATCTACTGATAATGGGAGATATAATTCGACAGTTTGCCCGTTGGTGCAGTATTTTTGACCCCGGTATTCTGAATTATATGGCAGGATTCGACAAAATTGTTGTTGAGGCAATGCTGGACAATCAGGAAGAAACCAGTGGATTAGAACCGGAAGTCATGTTTCTGTATGCGTTGAGGCAAATAATCGGCACGCGAGAAAATCTCAGACTGGCTGAATCGGAAGCCGAGTATATCGCTAATGAAAGCGGGTTTACCGGCTTCCGGGAAGTAAATACCGATACAATATGGCTACGGCACGAAGACGCCGAGCAAGCCGTTAGATATTACTGGGATAAGCAGCAAAAGGCCTATGCGGTTACATCGCCTAAACTGCATAGAATTTTGTGTGAAAAGGGTATTGCTCGAGGCAGCAAATTACAAAGTGGCAAGGCTGAATACCTCTTAAAGGCCAAGAAGGGGAGCCGAAAGCGAATGCTGGTACTAAATTATAAAACGGTTTGTGAAATACTGGATTCCGTAAAAGATTAAAAGGAGGTAACGATAATGATTTCAGCATTGACATTTGAGCGGGGATTAGCGCTGTTAAATGATTTAAAGAATGTGTACTGCTTGGTAGATCAGGAAAGAGATGTTGAATTGAAAAGTTTCGGGACTGTTGGGGCGGGATATGTGGAGGTTTGCTATCAGTACGTCAGACGATGGTTAAGTGAAGGGTATGGCAAACAGGTGCCGCTGCCCCGGTTGGAGGATCTGTTAAAGGGTGGCGGTGTTTATATAAATCCTTTTGTCTCTCAATTACAATACCCGGTATTCCGGGCAAAGCCAAATGGTGAACCACTACGTTATTTTTCCTTAGTTGCACCGTTTGTTTGCGCTTATGTTGACAGTCTCGATAACCTGTTCAGTATTATTTACCAGTATAAACTTCAGTATATCCACTTTAAAGAGTTTCGATCGGTCATGGAAGCAAGAGAGTATATGCTTGACGACTACAAGGTGACACAAATGTCGGTTGGAGCTTATTTAAACGACATCATTTGTCATCCCAGTGAATTGCAACTCAATGATGTCTTTTATGACGAGCGGGGGATGGTACTTCCTCAAATTACCCAAACAATTAGCAGGGTTAAATAATTTGCAATTCAGGAGATTTTTAATTGTATATTATAGCTGTGAAGGGAGAGGTATTTATGATTATTGATGCTAATCGTTTATATGAAGTTAAAGAAATCATCTCCAAAAATGGCGGAATTCTTCCGTTAAGCCTTAGCGGGGTATACAGTCTGGTTCGCCGGGGAGAGATAGATGCGATTCACATCGGCAAAAAGGTGCTTATAAAAGGTAGCTTTTTGAAAAAATTGCAATAACACGAAAAGCCAGAGAAGCAATTCTCTGGCTTAAATTTTGAACCGGATGGGGGAAACATGATGGGTACACGAAGAGCTAATGGCGAAGGCAGTATTTATTTCAACAAAAAAAGAAATTGCTGGGAAGGACAATTTTTGTATTTTGATACAGTGACTGAAACGGCAAAAAAGAAGAAGTTAACCGGCGCATCAAAGACTGAAGTGGCTAAAAGGGGAAAAAATTTTATAAAAGAAATGAAAAGCAAGAACGCAGCCGTGCTGCTCCATAAAAAAGAAGGACAAACGGTTTCCGAATGGCTGGAGAAATGGCTGAAGACGTTTATATTAGATAAAGTGAAGGTGAAAACCTACGAGCGTTATTGTTGCTCAATTAACCGGCACATTATTCCGTATATTGGGGATAAATATCTATCGCAATTAAATACAGAAGAAATTCAAAACATGCTGAATCATTTGGTTGAAAGCGGTGGCGAGGATGCGGAAGGATTGTCGGCAAGAACCGTTAATGGAGCAAGACGTACGCTAATCGGAGCTCTTAAAAAGGCAGTTGATCTTGAACTTATTCAACGAAATCCGGCATTGGCAACGGTTCCTTTTAAAATCGAGAAAGCAAAAGTTGAAGTGCTGAGTCAAGAAGAAAGTAAAGCACTGCTGGATGCTGCTAAAATGGAGGGTGAAGTGCCTTATATGGTCATCTTACTGGCATTAACAACGGGAATGAGAATTGGAGAAATTTTCGGGCTTCATTGGGATGGCGTTGATTTGGACAAAAGCAGGCTGTTAGTAGATCGGACTCTTGTTTCTACCAATCATGGTTACTACTTACAGGCTACGCCAAAAACAAAAAGCAGTTATCGCAGCATTCCATTGCCGAAGCTGACGGTTGATGCGTTAAAAAAGTACCGGGAATGGCAGCGACAACAAAAAGCTTTGCTTATGAACAAATATGATGACGAAAATATCGTCATCATCAATCCGTTGGGAAGTTACCTAGATCCAAGCAGGTTTTCCTTTTTCACTTTCAAAAAGGTATTACAAAATGCCGGTATTAAGCGCAAATTTAGGTTCCATGATTTGCGTCATACACATGCAACGCTGCTCTTAGAACAAGGGATTAACATTAAGGTAGTATCAGAACGGATCGGGCACAGTACCATCAGGATCACACTGGATACGTACAGTCATGTTGTTAAGAGTATGCAGGATGATGCGGTCGCTGTAATTCAGCAACTAATGGACGATGAAAAAATGAGTAAGGGGGAGTGAGTTCCATTTTATAATTGTGCATAGAATGCATGTTTTTGCAAAAATTCTATGCATTTTATTTATAATCACCCCACAAATCACCCCACAGGCAAAAAAACAAGGACTTTGGAATAATTTCCAAAGTCCTTTCATCTCTTATAAATGGCGGAGTGGCAGGGATTTGAACCCTGGCAGGGATTGCTCCCTCTAACGATTTAGCAAACCGTCCTCTTCAGCC
>JBDKTO010000103.1 GCA_039680175.1 Veillonellales bacterium
ACGTGGGCGGCCGGGCAGGCGTGATCGTGCCGGAAGGGATCATTTTTCAGTCCAGCAATGCCTACAAAGCCCTGCGCAAAATGCTGGTGGAAGAAAACTATTTGGTTGCCGTCATTTCCCTGCCGGCTGGGGTCTTTAACCCCTACAGCGGGGTCAAGACCAGCGTCTTGCTGCTGGATAAGACGCTGGCACGCCGCAGCGAGAGTGTCTTGTTCGTGAAGGTGGCGGCGGATGGTTACGGGCTGGGCGCGCAGAGGCGCGAGATTGAGCCCAACGACCTGCCCGAAGCGTTGCGGCTGGTAAAAGCCTTTCAGGCCGACCCCGCGGCAGCCCTGCCCAAAGGCGGCCTGGCGCAGAAGGTGAGTAAGCGCCGGCTGGCGGAGGGCGGGGACTATAACCTCAGCGCCGAACGCTACCGGGCGAATGGGGTGGTGCGCAGCAAGTGGCCTATGGTGAGGCTGGGAGAGATTTTATCGCTTGAATATGGGAAACCATTAAAAGAAGCAAATCGCAGAGGAGGTGAGTATCCAGTATATGGCTCAAACGGGATTGTCGGATGGCATTCGGATTTTCTGGTAGAAGGACCATTCATCATTGTTGGTCGTAAAGGCTCCGCTGGTGAAGTTACTTTTTCGGAAAAAAGTGGTTATCCGATTGATACAACATTCTTTGTAAAATTGCTTGATAACCAGAAAACTGAACTTAAATTTATCTACCGTCTTTTGAAGTATGTAAACCTTGGCAGTGTGAACACTCAATCTGGCGTGCCTGGATTGAATCGTAACGATGCATACCAGATTGAAGTACCTTTGCCACCGCTTGAAATACAGCGGGATATTGTGGAAGAAATCGAAGGCTACCAAAAAGTGATTGACGGCGCCCGCCAGGTGGTCGAAAATTACAAACCCGTCATCCCCATCGACCCCTCCTGGCCAATGGTCAAGTTAGGAGAGTTGTGCGAGATAAAGGGTGGAAAGAGAATTCCCAAAGGTATGACATTTAGCAATAGGATCACAGACCATCCATATATAAGGGTTACTGATTTTCAAAACCACGGAATAGAAAGAAAAGGCCTTAAATTTATTGATGATACTGTTTTCAAGCATATTAGCCGCTACACCATCTCCAAGAACGATGTTTATCTTTCCATTGCAGGAACAATAGGTCTTGTAGGAATAATACCTAAAGATTTGGAAGGTTCAAACCTTACAGAGAATGCAGCAAAGTTGGTAATTAAATATCCCACGCACCTAAATAATCGCTATTTAGTTTTTTGCATAGCATCAGATTATGTGCAAAAACAAATAAATGTTCTCACCCATGCAGTAGGAGTGCCAAAACTTGCACTGGAAAGAATCAAACTTTTAGAAATTCCGTTGGCTCCAATCGAATTTCAGAATAAACTTGTTACAGAGATGAACCAAGAGGATGACTTAGTCCAAAAATGTCATGAAATAATTTCTCAATTTGAGGAAAAGATTACAGTTTTAATAGAACGAATCTGGGAAACATCTTAATGCCTGTCCCTGGTAGGATAATAATAAGTATGAAGTTGTAAACATGAGAAAATATTTCACAACTCACTCAGCAATTTTCTTGAAACTTTGTCTACCCATTGCACTTTCGGTAAAGGCAAGTTATTCGTTAGCCACGATTCAACATATTGCTACGTTAGGAGATTTTAAAGATGTCTGGGTTTTTAAAAAAAATATCTTTTGTCCTTAAAAATAGATTTGTCGTTTTGATATTATTTTTATTAGTAACAGCAATAATTCAATATATTTTTTGGGGAACTTTTCTTCCAAGTAATGAAAATAAAGATCTTTGGTTCTATTCCGGGATTTTTATGATTTTATTTTCGGTCTTATTTATTGAGCCCTATTATACATCCCCCAAAAATGTTATCACGAATGTTATTCCGCTCTTACTTGTTATACTTGCTATTAAAGACTCCTTTGTCAATGTGATACTTTGGTGGGCCGGAATGATTGTTTTGTCCTTGCTTCTTGCCGCATCAGTTATTGCCTTATCTTTAGACGATAAAAATGTAAGCCAAGATCATTGGAAAAACAAAGTGTCAGAATTTTTAAAAAGATATGTAGTTAGAATTGGCCAAGGAAAAGTACTTTATTCAGCTGCATTTGTCTATTTTTTACTCAATTATTATTCCATACAAAATTTATACACGTTAATATTATTCATTCTTTGGTTTTTTGTTTTATCAGTCGATCCAAAAAGTCTTCATACTAATCTCATTCCACCATACCCATCAGATGACAAATACCAAATAGGCGAAATATTTAGTGTTCAATCGAAAAAAATGTTTCTCGTCAAAGTTTATAGCGATAAGAGCATTCATAAATTTGACATTGTCGAATTCAGACACTCTATTCAAGATTCTAAAGAATTGGCAATAACAGGAATAGTCTTTGACACTTATCTTCTAAACCGAGAAAAATGGGGGAAAATTCTCCAGTTATCTGAACCACAACAAGTTACGGAAAGACTTGAAAAAGACATCGTATATAAAATTTCAAATAATGAGAAAATAAAACTTTTAACCGCGCAATTGCGAATTAACGATATTGTTGGAGTCGTTTCTGATAATTCGTGCATAGGAAAAATAAATTTCGAGTATTCAAAAAAGAATGATAATTTACAGGAAGGGGATTTGCTTGAACTAACGATTGGCAGTAATCGTATCTTCTATCAAGTGATTAATGGATACACTAAATTAGAAAAACTAGAGAATAAGGACGAAACAGGATATATTGAAGGAGTAGCTTTGCAGTTGGGGGAATGGAAGGACAGTGATATATCGTTTCAAAAATTTGGATGGGTTCCTTCAATTAACACACCAATATTCAAGGCTGATACATCAGATATTTCGATAAGTAGTATTACTTATCCACAATATAAGTTAGGTGTAGTTCCTGGTACACAGTTGCCGGCTGTAATTAATTTACGAGATGCAGTTAGCCATCATATGGCATTACTAGGAGTAACCGGAGCAGGGAAATCTTTCCTGGCCAGGGAAATCATCAAGGAAATTAAGAAAGATACCAAAGTAATCTGTGTCGATTTCAATAAAGAATTCGTTTCAACTATGGACCCCGTCCCCACAAACATAATTAGTGATGATCAAGCAAAATTGGTTTCAGAAAAAATTGATTGGATCAACAATGAATTGAATAAATTTTCAAATCAACAAGAGACAGAAAAAATTATTGCTGAGAAAAACGAAATAACAAGCATACTAAAAAAAGAATTTGAAACATTTTTGAGCGGTACAACTAGTGTTGCTGTTTTTGAGCTACCGGATGTCAGTAATACAACTGGTATTTTGGATTACACAAAATACTTCTTCAAGGTTCTTTTTGAGACGGTGAAAGAAAAACAAACGGCTGATACGCCAGTCAGACTTTGCGTTGTAATAGAAGAAGCTCATACTGTTATCCCTGAGTGGAATTTTACGGGAAGCAGTGACAAAAGTTCACAAGCATTAGTAAATAGCATTGGACAAGTTGCGCTTCAAGGTAGAAAATATGGAATTGGTTTTTTGGTAATAGCTCAGCGTACTGCAAATGTTTCGAAAACAGTATTAACCCAATGTAATACAGTAATTTGTTTTCAAGCATTTGATGAAACAAGTTTTAATTTCTTAAGTAATTATATCGGTAAAGATATGGCCCAAGCCCTACCTAATCTTAAGAAATTTCATGCTGTAATCGCGGGCAAAGCAGTAAAATCGAATATTCCGATGATCGTTGATTTAACAAGGGATATTCATTAACACTATATTATTTATCCACCGTTAATAAATGATGCAAAGAGTCAAGGGTAAAGGTAATCCCCCAACTCACGGGCTCCAAATGACCTATTTCAGGTAGACCACATGATTTCTTCTAATCTGAAAGATTTACAGTTTCCTCTATGAATAATTTTGGAAATATTGTATGAGCAAACATGAATTCCCACGAAAACCAAGAACCTGTCCGGTGTGTAAGTCCAAACGAATCGCAACAATCCTGTATGGATATCCCATATATTCTGAAGACCTGCAAAGGAAATTAGACAAAGGGAAGGTTACCATAGGGGGCTGCTTCATTACCG
>JBDKTO010000104.1 GCA_039680175.1 Veillonellales bacterium
ACCAAATAATAACCAATATTTTATGCTAAAAATTTACTCTTTTTAAACGTCTTAATCTTGTTGCCGGATCATCCATAACACCCTCAACCATCATCACCAGATCCAACCAGTTCATTTTGACTGAACCCTGCTCCTGATCTCTTGAGGGGAGGCGAAAGCGACCCTCTTCCAGTAGTTTGGAGTAGATAACAAGACCACCGGGCTCCATATGAAGTAGTTTGATCCTGTTACGGGCTTTGTTAACGAAGATAAAGACATCACCATTGCGTACATTGAGTCCCATATTGTTTGTCACAAGACCGCTCAGAGTGTGATAACTCTTTCGCATATCTGTGGGCTCACTATAGAGAAGATAGCGCATGCTGTCATTAAGACTAAACATTGCGGCGGCCTGAGGTTGAAGCGATGATGGTACTTAACATGAGTGAGTCCATAATACCTCGGATACGGAACTCTGCTCCCGAAGGAGTACGAAGCTCAATCTCAATCTCTCCCCCGCCAATTAATGGCTGTTTTGAACTCTTGCCTCGCTTTGATTGCTTGATTAAGCTGCCCGAATGAAGATCAATGGGTAAAAACTGACCATCAGAGACAACTGCAGACTCTTTTAGCTCTCTTGAACGGCGTTTCCAGTAGTAATATTTGTGAGGACTTACTCCTCTGCTTTGTAGAAAGGACCGGATGTCAGTAGACGATGATGAAAAATCCTGCTCCAGTTGTTCGTACTCCTCTAGTGTCATGGCGTTTAATTTTAAAACAAAATTAAAGAGACCAAACTAGGGTTACAATATGGGTTTTATCGGATACTTACCATTGAGTAACTAACTTTACTGAAACAAAAAGTAAGTTTAGAAACCTTACTTTTTGAAGTATGAGAAAAGAAGTAATAATTTAACATAATGCTAAAATAGATAGATTAAAGATGAGGTTATTAATTAGTTACGATGGGTATATATTTAAATTAAACGGGAAATATTATTTTTCAGAATTAGATGAAATATTATTGATGAGATATCTTAGAGTGTTTGACAATATTATTCTAGTATTAAGAACAAAAGAAGTTAATTTCCTTGATCCTTTTTATTCAATACCATTAAATGATGCCAGAATTGAAGTATACGAAGTTCCTATGTTTCAAGGACCAATAGAGTATGCAAAAGTATATTTTAAAGTAAGAAAGGTAATAAAAAGAGCTTCGAAAAAGGCAGATATGGGAATTTTTAGGCTTCCTTCTACAGTAGGTACTATAGCTTGTAATTTTATAAAAAATAGTGGTAAACCATATCTAGTTGAGGTCGTAGCAAATCCTTATGAAACTGTGGTTAAAGTGAAATGTTTCATTATAAGTGTATTAATGAAAATTATTCATAAATCATTAGTCGCGAATTGTAAAAAAGCGAAAGGGGTTGCTTATGTTACAAAAAAACAATTGCCTGATATTTATCCTGCTAATGATTACGCTATAACCGAATTTTATTCTTCTGTAGAATTAAATAAAGATTATTTTTTTAATGAAAGGAATTTTCCTCAGGAAAGACCTTTTAAAATTATTCACATTGCTAATAATATTACACAATCTGATTCAAAAGGGATTGTTACTGCATTACATGTAATTGGAGAACTGGTAAAAAATGGATTAGATGTTTCGATAGTGTTTGTAGGAGAACGAAAGATAGCGAATTTATTCGATAATATTGCTAAAGAAATAGGAATTACAGATAGAGTGAATTTCGTTGGTAGAAAAACAAAAAAAGAACTTAGGGAATTACTTATAAAAAGTGATTTATTATTATTTCCGTCTCGTTCCGAAGGCTTACCTAGAGTAATTATTGAAGCTAATGCCCTTAGCCTTCCTTGTGTTGCATCAGATGTTGGAGGGATTAGGGAGTTGCTTGAAGATGATGTTCTATTTGATGTTGATGATTACAAGGGAATGGCAAATAAAATTACAGAAATTTTTTCAAACAAAGAATTGTATGAACATCTATGTAAAGTTAATTTTGAGAACGCCAAATTATTTGAAAGCTCAATTCTTAATAAAAAAAGAGACAAATTTTACAGTGCTCTATTGACAAAATCATAAAAATGTATATTATTGCTAGTTTTCTAACTGAGGGTCTACTGAATATTTGATATGTACGCTAAATATCAGTAAAACTGATGTTTTTTAAAAGATAAAGGAATCAAGTACTTCTACAAGCCACTAGGCTGAAAGTCAGTGAAGGAAATTAAGAGCGACGAGAAACGACAGAACGAAAATAGTTTGAGGGAAAATTTAGTCAGGTTAAAAGTTCTGGACTTGTTACTTCTGGATGGACAAATAGTTAAGCAAAAAACTTAACTTTAAGAGATGAAAGTACAACGAATGCATTATGATCGTAAATTCAAGGAAAATGCGGTCAAATTAAATTATCAGCGAGATAATATCAATAATCTTGCAAGGGAATTAGGAATCCGGACAAAGTTGGTTTATCGTTGTCGCAAGGAATTCAATGTTGCCGGACCAGGTGTAGAAAGGGGAATTGTTGGGACAATGCCGTTGCCGAGATTTTTTTCAAGACATTAAAGATTGAACTGATTTACGGAAGCAAGAGATTAAACAAGGAACAGACCAGAATTGCAATCTTTGAATACATTGAATTGTGGTATAATAAAAAAAGAAGGCATTCTACCCTCAACAACCTTACTATTGATGAATTATGGGATAATTTTTATAAATCAAAAATTAATTTATTAAATGTTGTTTAACCTTTTGTCCAAAAATGTTTGCAGTTCCAGCTTTCCATAACCACGGCAACAGCTACAGGATGAAAAACAGGCAAACAATATTCTAAGAAAAATGGAAGAAGCTATAAACTTTTTTGCTACTTTTGAGAAGCAATCACTGCAGTCTTGTTCCCAAATTTACTGCACTTCTGTTTCCTGTTCACAAGTGAACTATTGCGTTAAGCCAAGCGGGCAGAATCAAGCTTGCTTGAATTATGCCGTGGCTAGCAATAGTCTAACTTCAGTGAAATATATCACGCAAATATGTCAAAGACCGCTTTTGGGCAAAAATCGCCTCAATATATAGCTAATTATGCTTCAATATGTATATTATTGTAAATATATTCATAGCCAATAAAAGTAATCCCTTTTGTCCGGTGAACCTCCGTTTTTCATAAATTTGAAAAATGAGATTTTCAGAGTGGACTCAAAAATTAATAATAAAATAGTATGTCACTATTTACCAATAAAATTCTCCTTATTACCGGCGGCACGGGGTCGTTTGGTAATGCCGTGCTGCGGCGCTTTCTCGATACAGATATCAAAGAGATCCGCATATTCAGTCGCGACGAAAAGAAACAGGACGATATGCGGCATCAATACCAGAACCCGAAAATCAAATTCTATATCGGCGATGTGCGTGACAAACGGTCGGTGGATGACGTGATGATCGGGGTGGATTATATCTTTCATGCCGCTGCCCTGAAGCAGGTGCCATCGTGCGAATTTTTCCCCATTCAGGCGGTGAGAACCAACATCATGGGTACTCAAAACGTGCTGGACTCGGCAGCGGAACACGGGGTTAAACGGGTGGTGGTGCTGAGTACCGACAAAGCGGCGTATCCGATCAATGCAATGGGTATGAGCAAGGCGCTGATGGAAAAAACGGCGGTGGCCAAAGCTCGAACGTTGTGTGACAATGAGCCGGTGATATGCTGTACACGCTACGGAAACGTCATGGCAAGTCGTGGGTCAGTAATTCCGCTGTGGATCGACCAGATCAAAAACGGGAAGCCGATCACTATAACCGATCCCAACATGACACGCTTTATGATGACGCTCGACGATGCGGTGGATTTGGTATTGTATGCTTTTGAAAACGGGGTGAATGGTGATTTGTTTGTGCAAAAAGCACCGGCAGCTACACTGATGGTGTTGGCTACAGCATTGAAAGAGCTGTATCGTGCCGAGAACGAAATCAAAATTATCGGCACCCGGCACGGCGAAAAACTGTACGAAACGCTGGTAACCCGTGAAGAAATGTTTCGTGCGCAAGACAAAGGAAATTATTTCCGCATCCCTATAGATGACCGCGATTTGAATTACGACAAATATTTTGTGGAAGGAGTAGAGGATATAACGAAAGTGGAAGAATATCATTCACACAATACCCATCGGCTGGATGTGGAAGAGATGAAGCAACTGTTAATAAAGTTGCCTGAAGTCAAAAGCGACATCGAGGCATTGGAATAACAAATTCACAGCCTATGAATATCTTGATTACGGGCACCAAAGGGTTTATCGGCAAAAACCTGATAGAGCAGCTCAACAACATCAAAGAAGGAAAAGCCAAAGAGGAGCGAATTCCTTCCGATTTGACCGTTTTTGCATACGATGTCGATTCCGATCCCGGTTTATTGGACGAATATTGTCGGGAAGCCGATTTCGTTTTTCACTTGGCGGGAGTGAATCGTCCAAAAGAACAGGCGGAATTCATGGAAGGGAACTTCGGATTCACTTCAGTTCTGCTGGATACGTTGCAGAAATACGGCAATACGTGCCCCATCATGCTTGCATCGTCCATTCAAGCCGAGCTGGATAATCCTTACGGTGTTTCCAAAAAGGCGGGTGAAGAACTGCTGTTTCGCTATGCCGAAGAAACTGGAGCGAAGGTGTATGTATATCGCTTCCCGAACGTTTTCGGCAAATGGTGCCGGCCGAATTACAACAGTGCCGTAGTTACTTTTTGTTACAACATTGCCCACGACTTGCCGATACAGGTAAATGATCCCAACGTGATGATGACACTGGTTTATATCGATGATGTGGTGGACGAACTGATTTCGGCACTGGCAGGCAATCCCACACAAGAAGGGAAGTATTGCAAAGTGCCAATAGATTATAAGATTACGCTGGGCGAAATAGTCGAATTGATTTATTCGTTTCGTGAAAGTCGCCGAAATTTGCAGGTGCCAGACATGGGAGATGCTTTTACCAAAAAATTGTATGCTACTTATTTGAGTTATCTACCCGAAAATAATTTTTCTTATCCGTTGAAAATGAATGTCGATCAACGGGGGGCCTTTACGGAATTCCTGAAATCGCCCGATCGAGGACAAGTGTCGGTGAATATTTCCAAACCGGGCATTACCAAAGGAAATCACTGGCATCATACCAAGAACGAGAAGTTTCTGGTGGTGAGTGGCAAAGGGGTGATTCGTTTCCGGAAGATTGATGAAGAGAAGGTGCAAGAATATTTTGTATCGGGCGAAAAGCTAGAGGTGGTGGATATCCCGGTAGGTTACACGCATAATATCGAAAATTTAGGTGATACGGATATGGTAACTATCATGTGGGCAAACGAGCCTTTCGATCCCGACAGGCCGGATACGTATTATTTGGAAGTGTGATGCGTTACGAATTATTAAATCAACGAATAAACAAAGCAACTTATCAACAGTGAAACGTCTTAAATTACTAACCGTAGTAGGTACACGCCCGGAAATTATTCGCCTTTCGCGCGTAATGGCTAAGCTCGACGAATCGGAAACTATTCAGCATATTACAGTCCACACCGGACAAAATTATGATTATGAGTTGAATGAAATATTTTATAAAGATTTGGAGATTCGCAAACCTGATTATTTTTTGAATGCTGCAGGAAAGAATGCAACCGAAACGGCAGGTCAAATCCTCATCAACATCGATTCGGTACTGGAAAAAGAACATCCCGACGCCTTTCTGGTACTTGGTGACACCAACTCGTGCCTTTGCGCCATTGCAGCCAAGAAACGGCATATTCCCATTTTCCATATGGAAGCGGGTAACCGGTGTTTCGACCAGCGCGTTCCCGAAGAAAGCAACCGCAAAATCGTGGATCACATTGCGGATATCAATCTTACTTACAGCTCCATTGCACGGGAATACCTGCTGCGGGAAGGATTGCCGGCCGACCGGATCATCAAAACGGGCAGTCCGATGTATGAGGTGCTGATGCATTACCTGCCGAAAATTCAACAATCCCCGGTTTTGGAGCAATTGGGGCTTGAAAGGGAAAAATATTTTGTGGTTTCGGCACACCGGGAAGAAAACATCAATTCGGAAAAGAATTTCTTTCATTTGGTGGAAATTCTCAATTTGATTGCGGAACATTATGGTTTTCCCGTGATTGTTTCAACTCATCCGCGAACACGAAAAATGATTGAAGAAAAGCAGGTGCGTTTTCATCCGTTAATACAGCTGATGAAACCGATGGGTTTTAGTGATTACAATTGGTTGCAGATAAATGCGTATGCCGTGTTGTCCGACAGCGGAACCATATCGGAAGAATCGTCCATTTTGAATTTCCGGGCACTGAATATCCGCGAAACGCATGAACGCCCCGAAGCCATGGAAGAAGCCTCGGTTATGATGGTGGGGCTGAATCCCGAACGCGTGATGCAGGGGCTGGTACAGTTGCAGTATCAGGAGATTGGTTCTGAACGTAATTTTAGGCTGGTAGCTGATTACACAATGCCTAACGTGAGCGACAAAGTGGTGCGGGTAATTATTTCATATACCGATTATGTCAAAAGAGTTGTGTGGCAAGAGTATTAATAAGATAAAATGAATATATTATTTTTATATGTATCGCTCCCTCATCTATCTGAAACAGGAGTATTTGTTGATCTGATCAAAGAATTTGCAAAACAAGGACACAAAGTCAAAGTTGCCACCCCCATGAACAAATGGTCAACTGAAGGAGTAAATAAAGAAGCGGGGATTGATGTTTTACGTTTTAAAACGGATCAGTTAACGAACAATACTTCAAATATTAAAAAAGGGATTGCTTACATAAAGCTGATTTATCAATTTACCGGCTCAATAAAAAAATATTATGCCAATGAAAAATTTGATCTGATTATTGCGCATTCGTTGCCACCTGAAATTGGTATAATTGTGAGATTGTTAAAAAGGAAATACAGAGCAAAATTTTACCTGATGCTCTGTGAATATATCTGGCAAGATTCCGTTTCTTTGGGGTTTTTCAGAGAAGGAGGACTGATATGTAAATATTATCAATGGTTGGAGAAACTCACGATCAAAATGGCGGATTATATTGGATGTCCGTCTCAAGGAAACATAGATTTTACGTTGAAATACTATCCATGGGCAAAAGAAAAAAATATTCACGTATTACATTTTTCACAATATCCAATAAATTTACCCCCTCCGGTTGAAGATATTAAGGCAAAATATAATCTGTCTGATAAGTTTGTTGCCGTTTATGGTGGCAATATGAGTATCGCACAGAAAATTGAAAATGTGATAGATTTGGCAGAAAGTTGCCTTGATTATAAAGATATATTATTTTTATTGGTAGGAAGAGGACAGGAAATTCCTTCAATCAAAGAAAAGGTTAAAAAAAGAAAGTTGACAAATATCACTTTCTTAGATTTCATGCCAAAAGATGAATATCTGCAATTATTATCGGTCTGCGATGTAGGATTAATTTCTCTTAATGAAAAATTGGCCGTACCGAA
>JBDKTO010000105.1 GCA_039680175.1 Veillonellales bacterium
CCCAGCTTGCTTTATTGCGGTACACTGGATTTTTCGCGGCCGAACTTTTTTGGAAGTCCGGGATGCAGGCTGGTTTTTATGCGATTAAGTAACATCGTTGTTGCTGCCCAAAACGTATTTTGCTTGGCCTAACCGAATTATGCAGTTGGGATTGATGCGTAAGGGTATTAATATGTTTAAATTATTGCAAGTATGAAATAAAAGAGAGAATTTGACGAATTTACTCATTTGGTGTCATTTCTAATATGAAAGAGATATAAACTATTATTTCATAACAGAAATAATAGTTTATATTTGGAGTTTGTAGGATACTGAGTAGAAACGTATAATCTACATATTTTACCTGAAAATACACGCGCTATTAAGAGGATGGGTGTTTATCGGTCATAAATGTATGGGATAAAAACTAAAAGCGGAAATGACTTATGGCGGTTTACTGCCTATTGATAGTTTTTTTAATGAAAACACTTGTATTGGCACGATATTTGCATATATAAAAAGCGGAAAATAAAATGATTTTTCCCGGATTTAATTAGTCAATGGAGACTACCTTTTACTTGAAAAGTGGGGGAGTCTCTATTTTTTTATGAAAAATTGACTAATTAAGGGAAAGCAGTTTATATCAAATAAAATTTGTTCATTATAAGAGGAGGTATCTAAATGTCATCTTTGTCGGAGCGATATATATCTTGATAATATAGTTAATTTCGGTGCTAAAAACAAAAATCAACGATAATTTAAGTTTGGAAACATCAGGAGGGTTAATATGTCGAAGGTAACTGCAAGAATTTTATCCAAAGATGAAATAAATACGATGAAAGGGAAAATTGAGACGATTCTATCTGCCAAAGGAGTAACAATCGATCACCCGAAGGTACTGAAGTTATTAGAAAATGCAGGAGCTGAAGTCGATGCCGAAACCGGGAATGTAAAATTTCCCAAGCCAATTATTGATGAGGCTCTGAAACGCGTTCCCAAGGAGTTTACTTTAGCCGCAGTCGATCCTAAAAATGATTTAAAATTTCCTCATCCCGATGGTTTGTTCTATACAAGAACCTGTACGGGAGGAATGTATTATCTGAATGAAAAAGAGGAGTATCATCTTGTTACTCCCGATGAAGTCAGTGAATGGATCAAGCTTGTTAATTCTTTAGAAAATATTAATTTTTGTGCGTTGCCTTCCACATCGGGCGAATGTGTTCCAGCCGAGACAATTGACATTCACACCTTGCGCAATATTCTTGAACATACGAAAAAGCATGTTTGGGTACAGCCGTATGATGCGGAAAATGTTACCTATCTGCTGGAAATGGCAGCCGCCAGAGCTGGGGGACGAGAGGAACTGAAAAAACGCCCGATTATCAGCTTTATTACTTGCTCAGTACCTGGTTTTCAATATAAATATATGGACATGGAAGCAATTTTGAAATGCTGTGAATACGGTGTGCCAATTCAGCCATGTTCTCTGCCTACCGCCGGTGCCAATACGCCAGTTACGTTACAAGGAACCGCATTAATGGCCAGCACGGAAGTTCTGGCGCAGATTATCATTGCAGAATTGCTTGCGCCAGGTCTGCCGGTTATTGCCACTCCATTGCTGTTTTCCATGGATATGAAGACGACTTATACGCTGCAATCGCCGGTAGAGGTCACTATGGGACGCATGATTGCGATGCAGATCTTTGAAGAAGGATACGGAATTTATGCACACAGTTATGGTAGTGGAACAGACAGTTTTATACTGGACGGGCAATCAATGATTGAGCGGACATCTCTTTCTCAAATGCTGGCGCTGTCAGGAGCTTCAGTAGTCGGCGGAGCCGGTCAGATCGAGGTGGCCATGACGATCAGCCCGGTTCAGCTTATTATTGATAATGAAATTTTCGGCATGGTTAAAACATTAAAACGCGGCTTAGAGATCAATGATGATGCGCTTGCCTGGGATGAAGTCATGGCGCTGGATAAGACGAAGTCGTTTATTGATTCGGAACATACCTTTGCTCATTTTCGTGAAATGTCGCGAACGAAACTCTTCAACCGGGATTCAAGACCCAATTGGGAAAAGGCCGGGAAGAAAGATTTGAATGCGAAAGCAAAAGAAACCTATGAGGAAATTAAAAAGAAATACCAGCCGATTGTTGTACCGGGAGAAATTTTGCAGGCAATGGATGAGGTTGTAAAAGCTGCCGATAAGAAACTTAATAAATAGCGAAGGGGAGATAAAAATGAAAGATAAGTCTTATAAGAGAACAGAGAAATGGTGGCTGGGCTTGATTGTATTGTTTTACGGGCTATATAATTTCCCCGGATTTCCGGCTTATGGAGACTCAGAAATGGCTATTTGGCATGGAGCATTAACGTTGATTCCTCTTTGGATTATTTCCTACGGCGGCATGATTCGCTTGAATCGGCAAAGAAAATTGAAAAAAGCATCAGTTTCCGCCGTTCAGGAGCTCGGTCATAATACAGAAGCTAACGGAATGCTGAAGGAGGGAATCTAAATGTTATCTGTAGTTGCAACATGGGCAATTTATGTGGTTTATATGGGAATACTGATTGGATTTGGCATCTTTGTTTGGTGGAAGGAAAAAAATGAATCGGCCAGGCATTTTTATACTGCCGGCAATACAATCAATTGGTTCGTGTTATGCATGACTTATATCGCCGCTCTTATGAGCACCTGGGTGTTTTTTTCCGGCCCGGGAGGTTATTATCGTGGCGGATTCGGGTATTTTATGTCGGAATTAAGCTATATGCCATTGTTCCCAGTTATCACTTATTTTGTAATGAATAAAGTATGGTTGTTGAATACACAGCGAAATTATAGTACCCCGGCTGATCTTTATGCTGATCGTTTCAGAAGTCCGGTGTTAAGAGCATTTTTGGCAATTGTTTTTTTCAGTGTATCTCTGCCCTATGCGTCCGCGATCTATATTGCCTGCGGTAAAGCGGCTGAAATTGCCAGCGGCGGTGCTATTACCCAAAGCAGTGCCGTGATATTCGTTGGTCTGACCGCGTTGCTGTTTATTCCTTTTGGCGGTGTGAAATCGATCGCCTGGGCGGCTACTGTTCAGGCGTGGGTTTTTATGGTTGCCTTGTGGACTATCGGACTCAGTGCGTTGTATTTCGGGTTTTCAGGAGATATTTTACACTCTATATCGGTTGTTTGGCAGAATAACAATAACTGGTTTTCCTATCCAGGTCCGTCAAAATGGGTTCCGTATTCCGCAAGATTCGGTTATCCGATTGCCTGTGCTATCGGATGGACAATCATGCTGCCGGATGTTTTTATTCGAGCCGGATATTTCGGAAAAAATTTGGAGGCACAGCGGAAATTAATGTTGTTTCAGCCATTTTTACAGATTATTGTTTGGAGTGCGACGATGGTTATTGGATTTGCCGCGATTGCTCTGGTGCCGGGATTAAAAGGTGGCGATACGGAACTGGTTATCCCCTTACTGATTGAAAAAATAATTTCGCCTGAAGCGATGCAATTTGCCGCTGTTTTGATGTTTCTCTTTGTATTGGGGACATTGGCAAAAGGGTTATCGGCGGCAACTTCCCATCTGCTAGTTGCCGGATCGATTATTTCAGAAGATATTCTTACGCAAATACTTCATTTGAAGGTTAACCCAAAGGTTCACATACTGATTGCCCGTTTGGCGGTTGTTTGTTTGGGATTGGCATCGTTAGGCCTTGCGCTGAATCCGCCTGAGTTGATCTGGACATTGATTATGTTTGCCATTGCACTCGTAATGCCTCTTTTCCCGGTTCTTGTTGCCGCCCTTTACTGGAGAAGGGCTACTACACCGGCGGCGTTGATTTCGTCTGTAGTTGGGGTCATCGGCGTTTTGCTTACTTATCAGTACGGTATGGGTGACAGCTGGTACGGAGTGTTTGGCATGGCGGCTTCCACCGTTCTCATGGTAGTTATTAGCTATATGACGCGAAAGACGGATGAAAAGGTGCTGGATGAATTTTATGGTGCATTGGATAAGGCGGAAGCAAAATATTTTGCCGAGTAGGCAGAGTCGATTTATATAAGATTAGCAGAAATTAAGTTAATATTTATTATTTGTAAAATAATGGAGGAAGATTAAATGAACTTTGAAGCGATAACACAAAATCTGGTCGATGGACAGACAAAAAAAGTGAGAGAACTGGTGCAGAAGGCCGTTGATGAGGGGTGCAGTGCCAAACAAATCTTGAATGAAGGGTTGTTGGCAGGCATGAATGAAGTCGGTTCTTTATTTCAGGAGGGTGAGCTGTTTGTTCCTGAAGTTTTGATGGCTGCTAAAGCAATGCATATGGGGATGGAGATTATTGCTCCCCTTCTTAAAGAGGGTGACCATGAAAGCAAGGGGAAAGTGATTCTGGCTTCTGTGGAAGGCGATTTGCATGATATCGGTATTAAACTGGTTGGAATGATGATGGCGGGAGCCGGTTATGAAATTATTAATTTGGGCGTTGATGTGCCGGCCGATCAGATCGTGGAAGCTGTTAAGACACATAAGCCAAAAGTTGTGGGCTTGGCTGCCTTGCTGACAACTTCAATGATGAACATGAAGACTGCCATCCAGGCATTAAAAACGGCGGGTGTGTATGACGAGGTAAAAGTTATAACCGGAGGTGCGCCGGTTACGGACCGTTTTGCCAAAGAGATAGGCGCCTATTATGCGGCTGATGCTGTTTATGCAGTAGAACTGGCCAATCAATTTTGCTAAAGGAGATATTCGACCGACTATGAATGGAAAAGAAAGAATATTAGCTGCTTTAAGTTTTCAGCCGACAGACAGAACCCCGTGGGTTCCTTATGCCGGGGTTCAGACCGCTAACTTACTGGGGATGGATGCAGATGTATATCTGCAAAATGCCGATAATATTGTCAAGGGAATTTTGAAAGCATATGAACTTTACCAGCCGGACGGGCTGCCGGTCATTTTTGACATCCAGATGGAGGCGGAGGCTCTGGGGTGTGAATTGAAATGGGCGAAGAAGAATCCGCCGGCAGTTAAAAGTCATATTTTAGAGAAAAAAGGTCTTTCTGAATTGAAGCTGCCGACCGAAAACGACGGGCGTTATCCCATCGCCTTAGAGGCAACCAGAAAACTGGTTGCCGCTGTTGGTGACAAAATAGCTATTTACGGACTGATTTGTGGACCGTTTACTTTGGCACTTCATCTGCGGGGAACGGATATTTTTACCGAAATGATTGAGGAACCGGAGAAGATCGGAGAACTCATCGAATTTTGCACTCGTGTGGGAAAAGATTTGGCAAGAATGTATGTCGAAGCGGGAGTAGATGTCATTGCTGTTGTAGATCCGATGACGTCTCAAATTTCTCCCAGATTTTTTAAGCGGTTTGTGTTACCCTACACGGCTGATCTGAACCAGTATGTAAAAGCGATGGGAGTGAAGGTAACGAGCTTTTGCTGCGGCGATGCAACAAAAAATATTGAGCTCATGTGTCAGACAGAGACGGATGGCATTGCTTTTGATGAAAATGTTGACTTGGGATATGCAAAAGAAATTGCCAGCAGATATAAGGTGTCTTTCGGTGGAAATTTGCCACTGACGACGGTTATGCTGTTCGGCTCGCCAGTGGACAATGTTGAGGAAGCCCGCCGGGAAGTCGAAATCGGCAAGGGGGTAGGCTATGTGCTGTCTCCCGGCTGTGATATACCTTTTGACACTCCGGCCAACAATTTGATTGCAATTTCGAAGTATATTAACGGCCATTTTTCCTCCATTGATATTTTGGACTCGGCAGAACCATTGCAAAATGAGGAAGAAGCTGAATTTGAAGATGTTGAAGTAAAGCCGGGTGAGGTATTTGTTGAAATCGTTACGCTGGATTCGGAAGGCTGCCCGCCGTGTCAGTATATGTGCGAAAGTGTTCGCAAAATCGAGCGGAAATACGGCAGCAGATTAACCTGGCGGGAGTCGCTGGTCAAGACACGGGCGGGAATTAAGAGAATGGCAAAGTTAGGTGTGAAAAATTTGCCGGCTATGCTGATCAATAATGAAGTCGTATTTGATAATATTATTCCGTCGGAAGACGAATTAATTTCTGCTATCGAAAAAAGAATCAAGTAAAGGCAGCGAGTGGCAGATGCAGATTATTCTCTTTCGACGGCTGAAAGGGAATAATCTGCGCTTATCTGCGGATTGTTCATGTTCAAAAATCGGCTGTTTATGCCAGGGAGAGCGCTTAAATTGAGTGAGATCATTATCCATAAGAAAGACAAGCTAATTACGGTCAGAGATTTCGGCAATAAATCTATACTGGAGATATTAAATGACCAAAACCTGCTGCTCTATGCACCTTGCGGCGGAAAAGGAACATGCGGAAAATGCAGAATCCTTGTTCAAGGCAATACGAACCAAGTTACCTCAATAGAAATTGAGACGCTGGACAAAGCGGAGTTGTCCCGGGGAATTCGCTTAGCCTGTCAGACGGTTGTTTATGGCCAAGCCGATGTTTATTTGCCGGATGACTATGAAGAGAATGAGTCAAAAGGAAACTTTTTATTGCATGATGCTTATTCGTTGAATCCGCTGGTGTGCCGTAAGAAAGTTGATTTAGGAGCGCCCACATTGGCGCAAGGTAACAGTATTAGCAAGATCATCAAAACGGAAGTCGGCAATGTAAAAATAGGTGTGCCTTTGATGCGGCAGATTTCTCAGGAGATTCACTTTAACCAAAGTGCTGTTTGCACTTTATACGACGATGAATTAATTGATGTGGAATATGGTGAAGATTACGAGTCTCTTTATGGTGTGGCGGTAGATATCGGTACTACAACGGTAGTATGCTATCTTATGGATTTGTCAACGGGAATACAGCTTGCGGCGGCTTCACGGCAAAATCCTCAGTATACATCAGGAGCCGATGTAATTTCCCGAATGCATTACACATTGGGAAATAGCACAGGATTAGAGGAATTAAGTAAAAAGATTATCCGAACCATAGATTCTCTTATGGAAGAGGTGCTGGTAAAAGCCGGTATTGGCAGTCGGTCTGTATATCATTGTGTTTTAGTAGGCAATACCACTATGACCCATTTGTTTTGGGGACTGAATTGTAAAAGTTTGGCATTGCTGCCCTTCGCGCCGGTTACATCGGAAATGCTTGTCGAGACTGCGCGGACAGTCGGATTCAAGCATATGAATGGCAACGGCAAAGTCGTATTTATGCCGGGAATCGCCGGCTTTGTCGGGGCAGATACGGTTGGTGCTATGATTGCGGCTGATTTTAAGCGGGTGAGCCGCAAGATTCAACTACTGCTTGACTTGGGAACAAATGGTGAAATTGTTCTTTCGACGCCGCAGGGCAAATATGCCTGCTCAACAGCAGCGGGTCCTGCTTTTGAAGGGGCAAATATCAAGTATGGCATGCAGGCTTTCGCCGGGGCGATTGATTCCGTTGTTATCAGGGAGGATATATTTTTTCATACTATAGGAAATGAGGCTCCCCGGGGGGTATGCGGGTCAGGCCTGATTGATGCAGTTAGTTCGTTTCTCCGAGCCGGTCTTATTAACGAGTCCGGAAAAATTGCGGACGCAGAGCAAGTGAGCAATGAGAGATTGGCAAAGAGAATCGTCCGGACGGGCAGACAAAAAGAAATCGTTATTGCAGAAGCGGGAGAAACCGCTATCGGCCAAAGTATTACATTAACACAAAAAGATATCAGACAACTTCAGTTGGCCAAAGGTGCTATAAGGGCGGGAATCAGCATTTTGCTGCAAACGGCAGGGCTTGCTTTTGGTGATGTTGATCAGGTATTGCTCGCCGGTGCCTTCGGAAATTTTGTTAAAAAAGAAAGTGCCATCCGGATAGGTTTAATCCCGCTTCTTGCATTAGAAAAAATTATTTCGCTGGGAAACGGTGCCGGTGAAGGTGCCAAGATGGCTTTATGTGATCAGGAGATATTACGCAAAGTAAGCCGGTACTTTTCGGAAAACACCCATTATGTTGAAATTTCTGGACACCCTGATTTTCAGGATTCTTTTATAAACGGAATGGTATTTAAATGAAATGAAAGGATTTATTTTATGCGGTTAAAAGCTGTACTTTGTGATGTTTTGGCGAGAATTGCTTATTATTGGGCGGCTGCTTCGCCCCATATAGTTGACATTGAGTTGCTATCGTCTACTGATTATCATGACTATCCGAAAAAAGGACATGAAGTGCTGCAAAGCAGGATTTATGAGCTGGATACGGAAAGCGCCCAATATGATTATATTCTTTTGGGATATGGCCTGTGCGGCAAAATCATGGACGGCATAACAAGCGGCAGAACTCCGCTAGTGGTGCCGAGAACTCATGATTGCATTGCCTTATTTTTAGGAGGCAGCGCAGCTTATGAGCGGCTTATGAAAGATCATCCCGGCACATTATGCTATGTTGATGCATGGCTGGAGAGAAGCCCGTCAAGATTAGCCGATAATGAATTGCAAAGTATTGGATTTAGCGCCGGATTTGAAGAATATGTAAAAAAGTACGGGGAAGAGAATGCAAAGTATCTTTTCGAAGTAGCAAATTCGTGGAAAAAACATTATAGTCAGTGCCTCTATATTAAGAACGCATTGGTAAAACAAGATTTTTCGGCAGAAGTAAAAGAAAAAGCGACGAAAGAAAATTGGGAATATAAAGAAATTAAAGGGAGTCCGATTTTTATAAAAAAAATGTTTTCAGGCGAATGGTCCGACCGGGATTTTTTGATTGTGGACACCTATTCGGAAATAAGCCAAGTTGCTGACGACAGAGTAATCCAATGCAGAAAAACTTCAATCGCAGGTAGTGGACAAGACGGTCAGTAGACAGGCCGACAGCTTTGCGAACAAGTAGTATCTTTTGCAACATGCAGACTTAGTCTCCTATATGAATAAATCCAACTACCATTTTGCAAGGAGGTATGATGAGGTGGAAAAAGGAAAACAATGCCCCTGCAAGGGAATAAATCTTGATAAATTAATCCAGCCGGCAGCTTTAGCGATTCTAGCAGTTGAAGATTTGCACGGTTACAATATAGTGCAAAAGCTGAGAGCCAATGAACTTCATGGAAAAAATCTTGATTCGTCAGGAGTTTACCGATGCTTAAAAATGATGGAGCAAAGGGGCTTGATTACTGCTGCCTGGGATATTTCGGTAGAAAATGGTCCGGCAAGACGCTTGTACAGTATAACGGTAACGGGGCGGGACTGTCTGCATAATTGGTTGGACTCGTTAAATAACTATTATTTTTTGTTAGGTTTATTTTTGAATTCTGTTAAGAGCATAGTAAAAAATAGAATCGTAGATAAGGGTGATAAGAATGTGTGGAGTGAAACAAATTAAGCTTTATTTACTAACAGGATTTTTAGGTTCCGGAAAGACCACCTTTCTCAAGAACATTATGGGCCACCTGGCGCACAGAAAAATTGGAATCATCATAAATGAATTCGGCAGCATCGGCATTGACGGCAAACTTGTTGAGAACGAGGCAGTGGACCTCTTGGAAATCAATAATGGCTCCGTTTTCTGCAGCTGCTTAAAAGGAGAATTTATCAATGGCTTGATCGCTTGCTCCGAATTGCCTATCGACTATTTATTTGTCGAAGCTTCCGGTATGGCGGATCCATCCAGCATTCAGCATATTTTGCAGAGCGTTGTGGGAAAAGTTAGGGGGCAATCCTATGATTATCGCGGGTCCATCAGTATTGTCGATGCACCCCATTTTCTTGCTCATATTGACTTATGGACAGCCATAGAAAAGCAGATTGCTGCCAGTGATGTAATTGTTATCAATAAGCTGGATATGATTAATGATGAAACTTTTGCCGCAGTGCAGAAAAAAATACTCAGCATCAATCCTCAGGTAAACTTATGTAAGTCGTCTTATTGCAATATTGACTTCGGATTTTTGGAACGGGATATTAGAGCTGAGCGTCCGGTTGGACCTGAGGAATCTTGTAATACCCCAGGGAACCGGCCGCATGCAGTGACGCTGCTTTTCCGGGGGATCCTTGATCAGGAAAAATTTGAAGATTTCTTAGCGGTTCTGGCAGCGGATGCGTTTCGCATTAAAGGATTTTTTCATCTGACCAGCGGCTGGAAGCAAGTTGATGTGGTAGATGGACAGATTGACATTAAGCCGACTAAGATTGTTTGTGACAAATCTCAGCTGGTGATTATTTCCAGAAAAGGCCTGCCCATGCTGAATGCAATTTTTTCGAATTGGGGCAAACGATTTACCGAGAAAATGGTATTAAAACAGTAAAATTAAGGGCCTGGAGGATTTAAATATGACTCAAATTAATGACGTGATTGAATATGCCCGTAAAAATGCCTTGCAGGGTAATATATTGGATCGAGATAGCATTATTGTTTTATTGGGGATCAATCCAGATTCTGTAGAGGCAGAAAAATTGGGGAAAGCGGCCAGAGAAGTCGCGGCCGAAGTTACCGGAAATTCTGGTCGGGTATGGGCGGCGCTAGGGGTTGATTATGCTCCCTGTCCAATTAACTGTCATTTTTGTTCTTTTGGTGAAAAATGGGGAGTAATTCAGAAAGAGTATAAATGGAGTGCCCCAGAAATTATCGATTTCGCTAAAAAGCTCTTAAATGGCGGCGCTAAATGGATTACCCTTCGAACTACCGAATATTATAGCCTTTCCGAGTTAGCCGGTCTTATGAAACAGATACGGGAAACCATTCCGGGCAATTACGGCATTGTGGCTAACACGGGGGAATTAACTGCAAAAGCGGCAGACTTGCTGATGACTAGCGGCGTTTCGATTATATATCATACCCTCCGCCTGCGGGAAGGCATTGATACGGGACTGTCGGTGAAAAGCCGTTTGGATACACTTGCATCTGTTCAGGCGTCACCCTTGGACTTAGCTTTTTTGGTAGAACCAGTAGGAATTGAGCACACAGATGCGGAACTCGCTGATTCTTTTCTAGTGGCAATGAAATACGGTGCAAGGCTGTCGGGAACAATGGCCCGCGTTCCTGTGCCGGGTACTCCACTTGGGAGTATTCCTGCTGTTCCAGAGCGCAGAATGGCTCAAATTGCAGCCGTGACCAGGTTGGCAGCCGGCAGCAACGCACCGGATATCTGTATTCATCCAGCTTCTCAGTTGGCTTTAGCATGGGGAGCAAATGTAGTAGTAGTAGAGGCGGGAGCTATACCGCGGGATACCGTCAATAGTAGATCTGAGTGGAAAAGTTTTGATTTGCAAACTGCTGCTGCTTGGTTTAAGCAAGCCGGATATCAGCAAGATAGGGGTATTTAATATGTTGGAGAAAGGGAAGGTGAAAAAAACTAAATGAAAAAATTTTTGCTGTTTGGTATGGCAATCATGATAATCTTATCTGCGCTTTTGGTAGGTGGATGTGCAGGTAAACAGGAAAGCGCTGTTAAAACTAACGTCAATAATGGACAAGCAAAAATTGTACGCATTGGGACAGTACCTTTACCTTTTTACTCACACATGTGGGTAGCATATAAAAAAGGATTTCTGGCCGAAGAACTGAATAAGGCTGGATTTCAATTAATCTGGAAACCGATTAATTTAGGACCGGTAGTCAGTGAATCCTTTGCTGCAGGAGAACTTGATATGGGAGTAATGGGTGATTTGCCGGCCTTTGTCGGACGGTCTTCTGGCATACAATATACCATCGTATCCGCTTCTGATATCGCCAAAGCCCATGCCCTCTTGGTTAATCCGAAATCTGGCATTCGCGGCATCGCCGACTTAAAAGACAAAAAAGTGGCAACTACCAAGAACACCTCCGGATATGAGCTTCTGAGTGTGTTTTTAGAAAAAGAAGGAATGACCTTCGACGATATCCATTTTGTCAACATGTCCATGGCGGATTTGGGACAGGCGCTTATTAAAGGGGATATCGATGCCGGAGTTGTCTGGGAGCCGTCGGTAACCCGTTTGGAGAGCGGGATGAAGCTGGTCGTTGATGGAGAGATTTGTGCCAACTATGCAGTTTTGCTTGCAGGAGATGAATTTTTGAAAGATAATCCTGCGGCGATTGAAGCTGTAAATAAGGCGTATGGACGTGGGTATGAATATTTGAAAGAAAACCCGGATGAATGTTTAAAAATGTTGGCAATTGTATTTAAAATTTCTGAAGCTGAATTGAAACCGATGATCGAAAAATATGAGCCGGTGCCGTTTAACGATAAAGTTCTTGCGGACCTAAACGATCAGGAAGCGTTTTTAAGTAAAGCAAAAATCATGAAAGGCGCTGTGGATACGAAGACATTTATTCATCGTTGACCAGTCGGGTGATGTCGAATGGGAGATAAAAGAAGCAGCCATAAATTTTGCATCCCGGCCAACGACAGTAGACAAGGCTTGTTTCTGCCGGTTTTGCTCCTGCTTTTGTGGCAGATGGTTTCTTCTTCCGGAGCAGTGAATCCCTTGCTGTTTCCCTCTCCGGTCAGCATTTTTAAAACCGGGGCCGAACTCATTGCCGACGGTGAACTGCCGGCGCATCTGCAGGTTAGCATACTTCGAGTTGGCGAGGGCTTTATGATCGCAGCTGCATTGGCATTGCTGCTGGGCACGGCCATGGGGCTGGCCGCAAGAATTTTCTCGCTGCTCAATCTGACACTTCAATTGCTGCGTCCTATACCGCCGATCGCCTGGATTCCACTGGCCATTCTCTGGTTTGGCATCGAAGAAAGTTCAAAGGTATTTATCATTGCATTAGGCTCTTTCTTCCCGATTTTAACCAATGTCCTGAGCGGAGTACGCCAGACTGAAACAAAATATGTCGAACTGGCCCGGGTACTTCAAATACCGCAGAAAAAATTTATCATGAAAGTCCTCCTGCAAGGCGCGGTGCCCTATGTTGTCACCGGACTGCGTACCGGCCTCGGCTATGGGTGGATGTGCGTCGTTGCTGCGGAGTTATCAGCAGGAATGCAGGGTATCGGGTATATGCTGATCGACGCCAGAGCGACGTTGCAAACCGACAAGGTGATTGTCGGCATGCTGGCCATCGGAATCATTGGCAAGCTGATGGATAGTTTCCTGCTTGTGCTCGAAGGAAAACTCCTCAAGGGAAAGGAGTTTTTTACAGGCAATGATCGGTAGAGAATATTTACGAATCGAAAAAGTCAGTAAAACCTACGGCAGCAAAGGAAATGAGATTGTAGCATTGGAAAATATCGAACTCACAGTGAAACAAGGTGAATTCGTCAGCATTATCGGCACGAGCGGCTGCGGTAAAAGCACGCTTCTTCGAATGATTTGTGGATTGGACACCCAATACACCGGAAGAATATTGCGAAAAGGCAAAGCAGTAACCGCGCCTGGGTTAGAGTGCGGTATCGTATTCCAGGAGCATAGGCTGTTGCCATGGTTGACCGTCGAGGAAAATATTGATTTTGCACTGAATAATCATACAAAGGCGCAACGAAAAGAATTGATAAAAAAAAATCTGTCGCTTGTTGGGCTTGCCGGCACGGAATCACTTTATCCCGGCCAATTGTCGGGAGGCATGGCGCAGCGGGTTTCTATCGCACGGGCTCTGGTCAACCGGCCGGATATTCTTTTGCTGGATGAACCTTTCGGTGCGCTTGATGCCTTGACGCGGCTCAATATGCAGAAAGAAATACTCCGTATATGGAAGAAGGAAAAAATGACAATAATTCTTGTTACCCATGATATCGAAGAAGCGGTTTATCTTGGAACCCGCTTAGTCGTCATGTCACCGCGTCCCGGTACTGTCAAGCGGGAGATCATGTTCCCTGGAGATATACCAAAATGTCAGACCGATCCGGCCTTTATAAGGCTCCGTGAGGAAGTCTATCATGAGATTGTTTGGTAAATTTTTTAACATGCTGTTGCCGCTAATTTCATAAATGAAACAGATAAAACTTGAAACGGATTAAATTTCATAATTATATGTCCAACATTCCGATAGTTGTATTGTAGGGTGCTTCAGCCGAATATATTTAATGTTTATAAATAATAATTATTGAAGTATAATTAAAGAAAGTAGCAATACTGAAAATTTTTATATAAACGGAATGAAAATTATTCTCAATTAATACTACGGACATTTCTAGTATGAAATATTAATTTTGCAATTAATTTCGATTATGAAATAGAAGGTGGTGCTTTAAGCACCATTAAGGACTGCTAGGGCGGTAAATGGAAGTGTAAAAAGTGTGCATGAAAATCAATAAATAGCCGTTGAGCAGGCTAGACATATGCAAAACCTGCTCCGTTTATATTTAAAGTCTTGTATGATAATGATTGTGTTGGCACACATTTTGCAGATATTATTGTTGCTTTCGTTTTGTACGTATTTTGCTTGCAGCTACGTGGAAAATGGTGCATTTGGTTTTATAGTTAGCAGGAGGTGCGATGATGGCAACATTTCAATATGCCTGTCCGGAGACTTTGACAGAAGCTGTGGGACTGGCAAGCAGTAATCCCGGCTATTCTTGGATCGCCGGCGGTACGGATTTTATGGTAAAGCTTAGGTTGAAGCGTATAGAACCGTCTATCACTATTGATATTGGTCGGCTGGAGGAACTGCGGCAGATCCGTTTGGAGAAAGAAACGCTTTACATCGGTGCCGCCGTAACGCATACGGAACTGACAACGTCGCCGCTTATCGGGCAATATGCGCCTGCATTAAAAGAAGCGGCCGGCATGGTAGGGTCGCCGCAGATTCGCAACCGGGGAACAGTCGGCGGCAATATCTGCAACGCTTCCCCGGCGGCCGACACGGTACCGGCGCTGCTTGCCTATGGAGCAAAAGTATTGATTTGCGGCAAAACCGGCCAGCGCCGGCTGGAATTGGCCGATTTCTGTACAGGACCCGGCCGGACTATACTTAAATCAGGAGAATTTCTTCGCGAAATTTATTTTCCGGTACAACGGCTGAGACAAGGCAGCAGTTTTCAAAAATTAGGGAAACGGAAGGCTCTTGCCATCTCCGTCGTCAATGCCGCCGCCTGGCTTGA
>JBDKTO010000106.1 GCA_039680175.1 Veillonellales bacterium
ATTTATTGTTTCGGAACTTCGTCACTTCCGTGACGAGCGTTCCCGCACATCTGGCTTTTTTCCTTACTTACATTGTTTAGTTTTCAAGGAACACTCGGCTGTTCTCAGCCTGCTGCCGTTTGCGACAACGCGCATGGATGCGCTAGTGTCGAGGGTGTGCCATGGACGGCACGCTTACCCGAGACAGCTTTTATATATTACCACAACCATTTCGGTTATGTCAACATATTTTTTTGCGCGCCGCGGGCTGGAAACTTTTAACGCTGTCCATTTTCATTTCCAATAAATTCATTAGCCAAAGGAAAGGGAAATTGAACATATGTACTAGGCACTTCACCAACAACAACGTATTCGGCGACTGGTACTTGTGTATTCACTGCAACACTTTTACTAACTAACGGCACAACAATTCTAATTTGAGTAGTTGCCAATAAATACACCATATGACGGGTCTGATTAATGCCGGCCTGTTCAAACTTATCTACTACTTTTACCTGAACAGTTCCAACCGGGATAATCGTTACCGTAATCTTGGGTCCCATGCTTGCTAACAGCTGACTTCCTAATACTTGACCTATTGGGATAGTAATCTGCTCCTCTGTTATATTTTTTAAAGAATCTTGAACTTTTATCGTTGTATCTGCCGCCAGTTTATTAAATTCCATTGTGTTGGGCTGTATTAACACAACCCGTCCCCGGCTGTCTACTTTCACTGCGACCAGAGTTTGTGGATCAACACTGTTGCTGATATTCTCATTAATAACATCGTTAATTGATTGTGTCGCAATCAAGGTTGCTTTGGTTTCAGCAATGGCTAATAACGTTGGCTTTAAATGACTTTCTACTACCCAAAACCCAATTAAAGCTGTTATACATAAAATGATGATTACAAAAGACCAGGGCGGTACAGTTTTTTTTCTACGTACGGCGAACCTCATTTTTCTTCCTCCCTGTATGATTCAACGTTTGCCCGGTTGACAAAAAATTATACGTAAGGCTCATTTATTATATGCACTATTGCAGCGTTCGTGAATTGAAAATAAATCATTCCTCAAGTTGACTTTTGAATTTCCATTTAATTCTGCTGTCGGCAGGATTTCGCTTGCCCCGCGTATAATTATTTTCATTTAATTATAGATTTTGGGGGATTTTAACCGTGTCTCTACAGACACACTATGCAAATGTTCGGTACTTATGTGGCAATCTAATATTTATGGTATAATTAAGAAACATATTGGATTCTAGGAGGTTAAACATGCAAAGCAATCGTAGCGGTGACCACCAAAATGGTACCCATCATCGCTCAAAAATCAAATATTCCAAAGTTGCATTTGTTTTGCTGGTAGTATTTGTTGTCATACTCACTGGGGCTGGTCTTGGATTTTTAACTGCCAGCATCAATACTCTGCCTAGCCTAAAAGGTGATATTCGTCCTCCCGCCGCTTCGCAGATTTATGATAGTAATGGTAAGTTAATTGCAACTACCCGATCGGTTGAAAATCGGGTTCCTGTTAGCATCAATAAAATCCCAAAAGATTTACAAAATGCTTTTGTTGCCGTAGAAGACGCTCGCTTTTATCAACATGCCGGCATCGATCCCCGGGGAATTTTACGGGCTGTTTGGTCAAACGTAACTGATCGCGGCGTATCCGAAGGCGGAAGTACAATTACCCAGCAATTAGCAAAAAATGCCTTACTTTCTCAGGAAAGGACCTTGAAGCGTAAAATTCAGGAAGCCTTTTTAGCTTTACAAATCGAACGCCAATACACGAAAAATGAAATATTGGAATTATATCTGAATCAAATTTATTTCGGGCAAGGCGCATATGGGGTTCAGGCAGCCGCGCAAGTATATTTCGGTAAAAACGTAGAAGATTTGAACTTAGCCGAATGTTCCATGCTTGCTGGAATTCCTAAAAGCCCGAACTATTATTCTCCTATGAACAATCTAAAAGCAGCTCAGGCACGACAGGCAACCGTTCTGGAGCAAATGACGAAATACAATTATATTGATCATAATAGCGCAGTCAAAGCGGAGAATACAAAAATCACATTAGCTCCCCGCTCCTCCCACTCCGGCAATGACGCTACTACAGCCTCTTATTTTGTTGACTATGTCACTCAGCAGCTGATTGATAAATATGGTGCCGATGCCGTCTATAAAGACGGCCTGAAAATTTATACTACACTCGACTTAGATATGCAGGCTGCAGCCGAACAGGCTATGAAAAATTTGCCCTCCTCCCGCACTGACGGTAACGGCATTAAGCAGCCGCAAGGAGCTTTAGTAGCAATTGACCCGCATACAGGTTATATCAAAGCTTTGGTGGGTGGACGCGGTGACGACCAATTCAACCGAGCGGTAATGGCCGAACGCCAACCTGGTTCTGCCTTCAAGCCTTTTGTTTATCTGGCTGCAATTGAAAGCGGTATGAATGCGGCATCATTTGTGCAAGATACCCCCGTAAGCTTTGGAAACTGGTCCCCGGTTAACTATGATCGCAAATATCGTGGCACTGTATCCCTGCGCACAGCCTTAGAGGAGTCATTAAATGTACCCACAGTCAAACTGGCAAACCAGGTTGGAATTGACAAACCACTATACTATGCACAGCAAATGGGCATTTCCACGCTGGTTCTGCAAGGCCCAACAAACGACCGCAATCTTGCATCGTCTATTGGCGGTTTAACTCGCGGTGTAACCCCGCTGGAAATGGCAAGCGCATATGGGGTTTTGGCAAATCAGGGCGTACGAGCCGAACCGATAGCTATTATTAAAGTGCTGGATCGAAATGGCAAGGTGCTCGAACAGAACTCCCCCCGCGAAAAAGCGGTCATTAATGAACGTAACGCCTATACTCTCACGGATATGCTGAAGGGTGTAATTACTCGCGGTACGGGGACAGCAGCAAATATAGGACGTCCAGCTGCAGGTAAAACCGGGACAACCGATGACAATAAAGATGCCTGGTTTATTGGTTTTACACCGGATCTTGTCGCAGCTGTATGGATGGGATACGATAATGACGGTAATTTAGGCAGTGTTACCGGCGGTACTATTCCGGCAAAAATTTGGCATGCCTTTATGATTCGGGCGGCAGCTAAATATCCGGCTCGCGATTTTATCCGGCCAAATGGTTTAGTGATTCCCGAATCCACGGAAGCTGAAGATAAATCGAGTACTTCTGACGGAACTCAGCCAAATGCGTCCAAAAATGAAAAAAAAGACGCTAAAACACCGGAACAGGGAAAACCAGCTGAACATAATGCACCGTCAAATGAAAAGACTTTACCTTTATTGCCCGCTCACTCCGATAAACCATCCGCTCTCCCTCCGGCAAAATCGGATAACAATAAACCGTAAGGAACGCAACCGTGAATAAATTTTAAATCGTACAAAAAAAACACGCATAACAACGCGTGTTTTTTTTCTTTTTGCATATACATTTACTATAAGCTAGTAGAAGTATCTTCTTCAAAGAAGAATAACAAGATAATGATAATGATAATAATCCATAGACCGCTGCCGCCAAAACCACCGCAACCAAAACCGCGCCCCATAGTTAATCCTCCTCCCCCTAATAGTGTAACAAAGTTCGCAGACTCCTGATTACCTCTTCCATGTAATATATGGAGTTGATTTCATATCGGTTACTGCAGGATAGTAAAAAGTTCAAGAACACACTCCAGCGTTTTCCCGGTACCGTAAGTAATTATGAAAGACTAGGAGAATTTTCTTCGAAAAAGAACAATAAAATAATAATGATGATAATCCACCATGAACCACGTCCCCCGAATCCGCCACAATGTCCTGCCATTGAAAATACCCCCCTTAACTGTATCATTTTTAAGGGCGTACCGCCCACCCTTCTACTTTTAATATATGGAATAAATTGTTGAAGTGTTACTCCGCTAAAAGTACATTTTTATTGTAACAAGCGCCGAATATGTTTTGGCGCTTCTGCCGCTGCTTTCACCGACTTCATCGTATTATTAATCACCTCAGTAATATTGCGAACTGCATCAATTTTATTAGTCATTGTGTCTATTCGTCGATCCATTTTCACGTTATCAGACGCCAATGTTAAAATGATGACCATAACTTGGAAAGTAAAATCCGGATTAGTGATCACCCTCCTAAACAATCCCGCTAAATTCCCAACTGGCTGAGCCGTTATTACTGCGGAATTATCCATTGGTTCGTCCTTTACGGTAGTTTGGTGAACGGCTGACACTACTGTTTCATTATCTTCTATTCTTGTATGACGTTGCCGTAACCGCATCTGATCATCCCCCGCCATAGAATTATTTCTTAATCTAATATATGACGTATAACCAAAATCGGTTTCTATTAGGGTATGGACACACACAAATTTGTATAATGCGCATAGATTAGCATAAATAAACCCCGGCTTGCACTTTTAAAATTTATCGGGAGGTGTGATTTTCTTGTTGGAGCAATTCGGCAATGTAATGGAAATGGTTAAAAAAGTTCAGCAAAATGTCGGTAATTTACAAGACAAACTCAAAAATGAGCAAGTAGAAGTGTCCAGCGGCGATGTAATAAAAATAACAATGAACGGACAGCAAGAGGTAATCGCGGTTCAAATAAACAGTCAGTATCTGAATCCGGAAAACGCGGCGCTGCTGCAAGACCTGCTGGTAGCCACTGTAAACAACGCTCTGGTAAAATCCCGTGAATTAAACCAAGCAGCAATGAATAAACTGGCAGAAGATATGAATCTGCCAAAAATCCCTGGTCTTTTTTAAGGAGGGGGCACCATGTCAAACGACACCCCGGATAAATCACTTATACAAACTATCACCAGGATGATCGACTCTTTTACCAATGACAGCATGAATTCCGAAACTTTTATTAGCGCATTATCATTACTTTGCCTGCTCTCCATCCTGAATCGTTCCCAGCCAAGCTCCGTACAGTCAGTTGCGCCCGCAAATCATATTTCTCTGCAAAAAATATTGGGAGAATTAACAAAGTCTGACAATAGCGGCGGCCCTTCTCCTGATATGTTAATGACATTACTCCCGCTATTAAACAGCCCGCAGTTGAAAGCAAAACTGAATCCAGCCAACATAACCGCCATACTAGGTCTTGTCAACAGTCTTGGCGGAAACTCTTCCGATAAACATGACGCTGCCAAACAGGATACAGCCAATGAAGCAAAACCGGAATCGCCCGCCGCAGCCGTAACGACTTCAGCGGCCAGTTCTTCCAGCGAAAAAAACATAGCGGAACCGGAGGAATCGGATAAAAAGCCATTAGGACGATATTTAAATTGGAAAAGTAACTTTTGAGTAAAAAAGCGGTGTGGGATTATTGTTAATTCCACACCGCTTTTTTACTCAAATACAATTTTCTTTTCACCAGTTCAACTATACACAGAGGGGTCCTCCTGTTACGACAAGCGGACAACAGTAGCGCCGTCGCCGCCTTCATTTACTTCACCGATGCTGATATCCCGAACCAGATGATGATTTTTGAGATAAGACCGAACACCTTTACGCAGAGCGCCGGTACCTTTGCCATGTATAACAAGGACTTGATGTAAGCCTGCCAATAAGACATCATCCAGATACTTCCCTAAAACTTCTTCCGCTTCTTCAACTGTCATACCGCGTACATCAATCTGCCTATTGACTTCATTAATTTTTGTAAACTGTATTTCCGTTCTTTTGACCGCCGCTTTCGTTTGCTCCGGCCGGCTTGTTAAACGGCAGGCAGTAAGTGGTACCGTTACTTTCATTGCCCCTAATTGTACTAATAAGTCACTATTGCCCACTGATAAAACCGTTCCCTTTTGCTGTAACGTAGTCACAAAGACGGACATTCCGGGCTGCGCTTGTTCCAATGCGACAGGCTGGGCTGTATCTTCTTCATCATCGCTTGTCAGATTTTCCAAACCTTCGCGCAGTTTGGTTCTGGTATTTTGAATAACCCGTTGCCTAGCCTGCGCATTCTGGGTAAAGGACTGAGCTTTCAGTTCGGCAATCATCTCTTCCGCGGTCCGCCTTGTTTGACGCAAAAGCAGCGAAGCCTCCCTGCGCGCCTTTGCCAAAACTTCAGTTTTATTCCGAAGCAGGTATTCCTGTTCGTTAGTTAGCTTTTCCTGCAATGCTTTGAGTTCTTGCTGTTGACGGGCAACCTCTTCCTGCTGCTGAAGATAGGATTTTTTCTGAATCTCGAGGTTGGTAATCACCGTCTCCAGTTCAGCATGCTCTGTGCTAATCATCTGCTTCGCCCGCTGAACAATGGAGTCCTCCAGCCCCAGCCGCCGGCTGATAGCAAACGCATTGCTGCTCCCTGGGATACCAATCAGCAGCCTGTATGTCGGTTTTAGCGTTTGTATATCAAATTCTACACTGGCATTTTCAATCCCCGGCCTGGAATAGGCAAATGTCTTCAATTCGCTATAATGAGTTGTGGCAATTGTTTTTACCTCAATCGAAAGCAAATATTCCAAAATGGCCATCGCCAGCGCCGCACCTTCATCCGGATCCGTTCCGGCGCCAATCTCGTCAATCAAAACTAAATCATGTACCGATACATGTTTTAGAATTTTAACTAAATTGGTCATGTGCGCGGAAAAAGTGCTGAGACTTTGTTCAATGCTTTGTTCGTCACCGATATCGGCAAAAACCTCTTTGAAGACAGTCATCTCGGACCCAGCGGCTGCCGGAATAAATAAACCGGCCTGGGTCATGAGTGTCAGCAGACCAAGGGTTTTAAGCGTGACAGTTTTCCCCCCTGTATTGGGGCCGGTTATCAGCAAAGTATTAAATTTTTTCCCGATATATATATCCACCGGTACCACTTTGTCTTGGGAAATCAGCGGATGCCGGGCTTTAATGAGCTTGACATATCCCTCCCGATTGATAATAGGTATGGAAGCGTTCATGTCAAAACTAAGCTTAGCCTTTGCAAAGGCAAAGTCAATTTGCGCCATAGCCTGACCATTTTCCCTTAAAGGTATGACCACCTGGCGAATTTTATCACTGATCACTCGAAGAATACGCTCGATTTCATTCTTCTCCGCCGACATAAGCTGCTTGATCTCGTTGTTTAAATTCACCACTGCCATAGGTTCGATAAAAACAGTAGCACCGCTGGCCGACTGGTCATGAACAATTCCGGGAAAGCTATGGCGGTATTCCTGTTTAACCGGAATCGCATAGCGGTCGCCTCTCACCGTTACCAAAGCTTCCTGAAAATATTTTTGATACTCCGTGGATCGTAAAATACTGTCTAATTTTTCCTTAACCCGGTGCTGCGCCAGCCGAATTTCCCGGCGTAGGCGCAAAAGTTCAACGCTGGCATCATCCCGCAGCGTTCCCTGCTCGCTAATCGTACTGTCGATCGCATTCTCAATATTCCGCAGCACGGTAATCGTCGCCGCTATTCGGGCCAAACGGGGAGCCGGCTCAGCCAGCTCGGCAAAAAAATGCCAAATACGCCGGGCGGCATACAAAGTACTTCCAATGGCCAACAGTTCTTCCGGCTCCAGGCTAGCTCCCAGCTCCGCCCGTTTGAGACTGGTGCGAACATCGCGAATTCCCCCTAAGGGAACAGCCGCAATCCCGCCTAGAATAGTCCTTGCTTCAGCCGTTTCACCCAGACGCTCTTCCACTATTTCTATTTCACTGACCGGCTGCAATTCTTCCGCCAGTTCCCGTCCCATAACCGAACCGGCCCGTTCCGCCAGCATGGCTACTATTTTAGGATATTCAAGAATATGAAATACAGCTTGTTCCATTTGCCTCTCCCCTATATTATGCCCCTAAAGTAATGACCTCTAGTAATGTTCTCATGTTCCAGCATACGCAGCTTATCCTCTACCAGCAGCGGATGCTTATTCCCCTGGTCAAGCAATTCCCGATATAGCTGAGTAATTTTGGCTAAATGAGCTGTGTCGCTCTTCTTTCCTTCAATCCGAATCCGCTGAATCCCCAGCTGACTGAATTTCACTACATGGGGCAGCATACTCAGCTCTTTGGCATTCAGAATATGCATACGGCAGTATTGATCGGCTGCCACCGGAAAAAGTTCATCCTTACGATCCTTTAACCAAAAATCTCTTTTGCCGCAGGGCTGACTGCATCTGCCCGTGTGCAGCTGCCCCAAATAACTGCCCATAGCGCAATATTCAGATACCATCAGCGTTATATAGCCGTGCACTAAACACTCTAAAACCATATTCGTACGACCGGCAATCTCCTCAACTTGACCAAAGGTCAGCTCCGGTGATAATGTCAGACTGGAAATATTTTGTTTGGCAAAAAAGTCAACGGATACACTATTATATATATTAAGTGGATAATCTCCATGCAGCGGTAGATCAATTTGCTCCTGAGCCAATGACAAGGTGCCCAGATTAGCAACACTGACTCCATCCGGCTGCAGCCGGTTGAATAACTCTAGTTCTTCTTTCAGTTCAGGCATCTGCCATTCTTTTACAATCCGGGGTGTGTTAAATATAACTTTTTTCCCTTGCTCATGTGTTTCAGTCACTGCCTGCTCATACTCAGCGGCAGTAATTCGTCGATGTAAAAACGATTCTCCGCCAAACAACAGGATATCCGCCCCATTTTCCAATGCCGCCTGCAGCTTTGGTATCGTATCAACATTAACAGCAAGCTCTGTCACTGCTGAATTCTTCTTATTGTTTATCGGTCTTGGTAAGATATCCCTTTCCCTGACAACAGTATCCGCCGGTAACGGCCGGAAAAATTTCTTTAACCGGGACTGTTCCAATGCTTCCACCGCCCGGCGCCTGGCATCGTTGATTTCACTAACGGGCACCATTACATTGCCGGAAATCCGGCAATCAAGCTGCTCCATCACGAAAGCGGTATTGCCAAGCCGCTCCACTTGCTTGGCAATCGTCGTTTGAGTTAACGGTCGATTCCTTGCTTTTTCGGCAATAAATGCGGTAGCTGCTTCACCTTTATTCCCGTCAATATCACGTAAGGTAATGCGTAACGGCTCTCCCTCCTCAACTTGTACAGTAATGGTTACCGGGATCCGGTGAATTGAGGTGGAATCGGCAAAAAAGTTTCTCGCCCGTTCCATCAGTTTGGCATCAAAGACCTTAAACACCCGGTCGTTATCCCGAACTCCTATCGGTGCGGGAATGCTCACTTCTGTACCTGCGGGAGCATGCGCTGCCAGCTTGCCATTCACATACATATCATGAATGGTGACACTGACTCTCCCGCCAACTTTCACCCAAAATTCAATAATATCCTCCATATTAAGCGGCTCATCTAGTTTAATCGTTGCCAGCTTTTCCGCCTGCCGATATGTCACCACTCGCCCAATGCGAACGCCGCGGTTATTCGGCCGGCGATCACTCATCATATAACGTCCCTGTTTTTTCTGCAGATACGCCGTAGTAAAATCCCGGTTAAAAATTTGGGCCAAATCCTTATTGTCTTGCTCATCCACTGCATAGCCCTTTTGATTTGCCAAAAAAGAATCAATGGCCCGCCGGTAAATATCCACAACCACAGCCACATATTCCGGCCGTTTCATCCGCCCTTCGATTTTAAATGACGTTACGCCGGCGTTAATCAATTCCGGCAATAAGTCAAGGGTATTTAAATCTCTGGGACTAAGCAAATATTCCCCGCAATCCGCTTGCGACAAAACATTGCTGCCGGTATGATCAACCAGCGTATACGGCAGCCGGCAAGGCTGAGCGCAGCGCCCGCGATTCCCGCTGCGTCCGCCGATCATACTGCTCATCAAGCACTGACCGGAATAGCTAATGCATAAAGCGCCATGAATAAAAGTTTCGATCTCAATATTCGTATGCTGGCAGATATATTCAATGTCCGCTAAAGAAAGTTCCCGGGACAATACCACCCGTTCAAATCCTATTGCCGCTAAAAGCTGTACTCCGGCCAAATTGTGCACCGTCATTTGCGTACTGCCATGAAGAATCATCTGAGGCACAATTTGACGGGCAATTTCTGCTACGCCCACGTCTTGGACAATAATGGCATCCACACCAATTTCAGATAAGTAGCGCAAATAAGTAATTAGCGCCGGAACTTCACTATTATCTACCAGTATATTTACCGTTACATGAACCAATACTCCATGCAGATGGGCAAAGCGTACCCCGGCGGCTAATTCTTCATCATCAAAATTCGGCGCAAAGGCACGCGCACCAAAGGCCTTTCCGGCAAGATAGACTGCATCTGCGCCGCTTTCTACCGCTGCAATTAAAGCTTCCCGACTGCCAACCGGCGCCAATAATTCAATCACTTGATTTCATCCCTTCTTTGTCTTTATACTCCTATTGCCGGAGCTAATTACTGCGGAAATCATCAGGTCAACGAAAAGAAGAAGGGACCGTCCCTTCCTCTGCTGTAATTCTTTCATAGTTTGTGTTGTGTTTTAACATAATTGGGCTGAACTTGTTTTTCCTGCTGCCTGATAAATTGAATTAGCTGGTGGACATCTGAAATCAGCTGATCAATTTTTGCCCATTGCTCACCGGCGGGACTGAGAGGGTTCTCCCGCATCGTTTTAAAATAACTTTCAAAATCCTGTTTGGTCAATGGCTCTTTCTCGATTTTCTTAATTACTGAAAAGACACCGCAGCTTTCCAAACGGGCCAGTTTGATATCTTTAAGATTAGTCATATCCATTCCCTGCCGATGGAGTTCCTGCCGCAGATCATCATAGTTAAATTGTGTTTTTACAAAATTTTCACGAATAATTTGACCATCCTGGATTAACGTTATTGGCGTTCCTTCAAACCATTTACGCAACGTTGTACTTTTCAAAGATAAATAAGCTAACAGCTGCTGTAATATGAACAAGGCTGCCAACCCTTCAACTCCATCAAGCATTGTCTGGTTTTTATCCATCGAAGCAGTAACAATAATATCGCCTATCCCCACCATGATAACAAAATCAAAAGGAGAAAACTGGCCTACTGTACGATTTCCCATTAACCGGACAACGATCAAAGCCACAGCAAAAAGCGCCAATATATGTAATAAAACCTGCCCAAGATCACCAATCGCCAACACATAACCACCCCTTTTGGTGGTATTATTGTCCATCATCAGGAGTGTTATACCCGTTACTTTTCTTCCTTCACCATTTGAATCAGCTGCTGGTAATCCTGCTCAAGCCGCAAAAAATCATCCGCAAGATTCAATGCCGCCAACACGGCGACCTTTGATGGCGACAGCCGCGAATCAGTTTTGGCTACCTGCTTCATTCGTTCATCTACCAGCGCAGCGATTCTTTTTACTCGCTCTGCTTCCAGATCGCCCTTTAAGGCATAGGATTCACCAAATATTTCAACCGTAATTTTACATATTTTTTCATCCATAATTTCACCTAATAGACATTATTCTCTTTAGTTTACATTCGCCTCACTCGCTGCAATTCCTGCATAATAAAAGAAAAAGCAGCTTATGTTTGCTTACATAAACTGCTTTTAACGATTATCGCTTAGCGCTGTTTCGCTTTAAATGTTTTCTCCAGACAAGCAACAATATTACCATAATGTTCATCGACTTCAACATCGGTTAAGGTTCTATCCGGCGAGCGAAAAGTAAGCGAGAATGCCATACTCCGGAATCCTGCCGGAACCTGTTCCCCGGTATAAACATCAAACAGCCGGACTTCACTCAGCAGTTCTCCCGCACTATCGGTAATGGCCTGAGAAACCCGCTCCCCTTCGACCTCCCGCGGTAAAATAATTGCTAAATCCCGGCCAATCGCCGGAAATTTTGGCAATGGCTGATAGCTTATTTGGGGCTCAGCTTGCCGAATTAAATCTTGAATCCTCAATTCAAATATATAGACCGGATGGCTCATATTAAAAGCCTGCAGCACTTGGGGATGCACTTCTCCCACTGTAGCTATAATCTGATCTTCCTTTCTAAAAGCGGCCGTCTTCCCCGGATGCAGCGACGGATGCGCTGCGGCTGCTACAGTATAATCTGTCACTCCCAATCGTTCCAGCAATACCTCGACCGCCCCTTTGGCATCATAAAAATCAACTGATTCTGTAGACTGATTCCAAGATATTTCATTTTTCTTACCGGTTAATGCGCCACATAACATCAATGGTTCCTCCGGCCAATCTTCCAGCGGCAGAGCCTGGGGCAAATAAACAGCGCCTAATTCGAAAATTTTCATACTGTCATTCTTGCGGGAGAAATTTCGAACAATCGTTTCCATAATTCCACCCAATAGCGTCGTCCTCAACAAGGGAAAATCATCCGTAATGGGATTAAGAATCGGTATAGCAGTCCGCCGATCGTCTGTCTGGGGAATGTTCAATTTATCCAACGTATCAAGATGGGTGAAACTAAAAGAAACAACTTCACTAAATCCGATTGCTGTCAATACGTCTTTTATTTTATCGACAATGGACTGAGTAGCACTCTGTCTTCCCTGGAGCATGTCACCGTTCGGTACATGAGAAGGAATTTTATCATAGCCGTAGATACGTGAAACTTCTTCTGCAATATCGGCAGGACCGCTAACATCGCCTCGCCAAGTGGGTATGGTAACGGTAACCTCCTTACCCTTTGCTGCCACTTCAAATTCTAAACTTTTCAATATTTGAAGCATGGTTGCAGCTGGAATATCGGCACCTAAATAAGTGTTGATCTGCTCGGGAGCAAAATGAATCTGTGTCGGAAGACACAGATCAGGATAATTGTCAATAATCCCCGGACACACCTTGCCGGCCCCCATATCCTCCAGCAGCTTGGCAGCCCGGTCAAGCGCCCGCACCGTATTCGCTGTATCGACTCCCCGTTCAAACCGGCCGGATGCTTCTGAGCGCAGTCCTAAGGCACGGGATGTCCGCCGGATACTGGCGCCATTAAAAGCTGCCGCTTCCAATAAAACCGTTTGGGTATTTGCCGTAACCTCCGTGGCTAACCCCCCCATAACGCCGGCGATTCCAACTGCCTGCACCGCATCGGCAATAACCAGCATCTCGGCGGTAAGTTCCCGTTTTACACCATCAAGGGTGGTAAGCCGCTCGCCTGGCAGTGCTTTACGTACAGTAATACTATGCCGTGATAATAAGTTGTAATCATAGGCATGCATGGGAAAACCTAATTCCAGCATTACAAAATTGGTTACATCCACAACATTATTGATTGACCGTATGCCTGCCGATTGTAGGCGATGTTTAAGCCACTCCGGCGATGGCCCTACTTTAACCTCTGTCAAAATTCGGCCTGTAAAGCGGGAACACAAATCAGGAGCATCAATCGTCACATCAACCAGATCATTTGTTTTTTTCTCACCGGTCTCCCGCAAATTCAACATCGGTTTTTTCACACTGCCGCCCGTTAAGACTGCAATTTCCCTGGCCAAGCCAACCATACTGAAACAATCGGCGCGATTAGCGGTAAGCTCAAATTCCAGCACTACATCATCCAAACCCAATATGGTCCTAATATCTGCGCCCAGCGGCGTATCGGCAGGTAAAATATAGATCCCTTCCTTATCCCTGGACGATAAAGTTTTGGCATCCAAATCTAATTCTGCCGCCGAACACATCATCCCGTAAGATAAGATTCCCCGAAGCTTACTGGCCTTTATTTTCATGCCATTCGGCAATTTAGCCCCTACTAAAGCAACGGGGATAATATCCCCGAGCGATATATTTCCGGCACCTGTTACAATTGTCAACTTTTCTTTCCCGGCGTCAACCTGACAAACCGACAATTTATCGGCATTCGGATGGGACTGAATATCGGTTATTCTTCCGGTTACCACATTTTCAATATTTTGCCCCAAATATGCAATCGTCTCTACCGGAATTCCTGCCATCGTCAGCTTGTCAGCGAGAACCTCGGGAGTCTCATTAAAATCGACATAATCTTTAAGCCACTTTATTGGTGCTTGCATAGTCATCCCCCTTTAAAGATTTTGCTCTATTTCCCAAATTAGAACTGTTGTAAAAACCGTAAATCATTATCATAAAAGAGCCTTAAATCATCAATTCCATACAACAGCATGGCGATTCGCTCCACTCCCATACCAAAGGCAAACCCACTGACTAACGCTGGATCAAACTTACTCATCTCCAACACACGCGGATGAACCATACCTGAACCTAAAATTTCCAACCAGCCGGTCCCTGAGCATACACGGCAGCCTTTACCGCCGCACATAACACAGGAAACATCTACCTCGGCGCTAGGCTCAGTAAACGGAAAAAAGCTGGGTCTAAACCGTACGCCGACTGTTTCGCCAAAAATTTCATGAATAAATAATTCCAGCGTACCTTTTAAATCGGCGAAACTAATCCCTTTATCAATAACCAGCCCTTCCACTTGAGTAAACATCGGTGAGTGAGTCGCATCATAATCCCGGCGGTAGACTTTCCCCGGTGCAATCATTCGAATTGGCTGGTTTGGCGTTGACGACTGCATAGTCCGCACTTGGACCGGCGATGTATGAGTCCGAAGTAAAAATTGCTCGGTAATATAAAAAGAGTCCTGCATATCCCGGGCCGGATGATCCTTGGGCAGATTTAAGGCTTCAAAATTATAATAGTCCTTTTCCACCTCAGGTCCTTCTTCCACGGAAAATCCCAGCCGCATAAAGGTATCTTTTATGCGATTAAGCGTCAAAGTCAGGGGATGCTTATGGCCGACATTTACTTTTCGGCCTGGCAGCGTGATGTCAATTTTCTCCGAGGCCAACCGACGCACCAGCTCAGCCTGCTTCAGCTCTTCTCCCTTTGAATGAATCAATGCTTCCAATTCGGCCCGTATTTCATTGACGATTTGCCCAATTCGCGGCCGTTCTTCCGGACTAAGACTTCCCATTCCTCTTAACAAGCTGGTTAGACTTCCCTTTTTCCCCAGATACTTAACTCTTAGATCATTCAATTGCTCTGCATCATGAACCTGAATCATTTCCTGATTTGCGGCTTGACGTAAATCTTTTAACTGCTTTTCCATATAACCCTCCTGAAGTAAAATAAATAAGCCTCCGCCCCAAGGGGCGAAAGCCTAACAACTTCCGCGGTACCACCCTAATTAGTACTCTCATTTTCTTAACGCGAAAAATACGTCTGCGCCTACACAGTGTAATCCCTTCAGCCAGAATACTCCGGAGCGAACTTCTGTCAGGCGTTTTTAGACCGCTCTCAATCTATGGCGGTATCTTCCCTGTAAACCCCCGCGCTAACATACTTTCTCCCTCATCGTACAGTTTTTATACCCTTGTTTATTGTACCATCAACCGTTTGTATACCAAATATGCAACTACAGAACCGGTAGCTTCAAACATTCTCCAAAAAAATTCTGCGGTCACCATATAAGACCGGACCTCCCTGTATGTTGTTGGAAATTTCAGGTCTTTACT
>JBDKTO010000107.1 GCA_039680175.1 Veillonellales bacterium
AATTTATTAAAATTGGAGACTTCTTCTAAGATATCCATCCAGAGAAAACGCTATCGTTGTTCATTGGATATTAAATATATGGAATCTGCTATTTTTAACCCTAAACTTTTTTCATGAACACGCCCTGTAAACTTAGGATCGTTAACTATGACTTTAAGCCCTGCAGCCAGCTTGGCCTTTACATCAGCAGGAAGATTTTTTTGGGCCGCTATTGCCTGCCAATTATTAATAGCAACATTAATCCCCATCTTTTTTAAGGTTGGTACATCAGAGAATACGGGATCAATGAGTCGTTGCTCGTCCGCTACCGCTAATACTCGCAACGTTCCACTCTTGACATGCTCTTTAACTAACATTGGGTTAACAAAGATAAGCTGAACATGTCCACCCAACAATGCGGTAATACTCTCGCCCGCTCCCCGAAAAGGAACTTGTTGAATATTAATACCAGCAGATTGTTCAAAAAACACGCTAACCAAATGATTTATCGTACCTACTCCACCGTGACCATATTTTAATTCTCTCGGATGTTGTTTAGCATATTCTATTAAATCATCAACATTTTGCCATACTTGATCAGATTTAACTGCCAATACCAATGGGGAAGTATTTATTTGCTGCAAGACTTATGAATGCTGAGTTTCTACCAGAGTCCTCAAAACTAATCAATATAATTTATATCTATACCCATTTTTTGGGTGCCTGATTTATAAGGGATTTGCCACCTCGATATAAAAATTCGGGATTTCAGGATTTATTGCACACCTTAGATCAAAAAAGCCTTCCGGCATATTGCCGGAAGGCTTGAATTTACTGGAGCGGGTAACGAGATTCGAACTCGCGACCCACGGCTTGGGAATTGGATAATTGGAGTTTTTTATAGTCTATTATGTTTTAAAGAGTCAATAAAATTAAGGATCGCAATGGTTTTGTTTTCTATTGAGTCTATATTTTCTATTGCGTACTAATATGAATTGGTCCGCAAAAAGGTCCGCAAAGTTTGGTCTGCCCATTCAAAATATGCTAGTAATTTATGCTAATCCGATGGACAGTATTTTTTACTCCTCTTCAAACGATAACGGCTCAACATACACGAGCATTATGTGATTCTAAAAAAGTAGCGAGTTTACGGAGTTTGATTCCTGCGTGTGGCTTTTCATTTTAGCAAGATTTTAAGAATATCTTTGGCGAGTTCTTTGCCATCTGGAGCTCGGTCAATTCTAAGTATTTTAATAATCTCTTCGTTAGTAGCCTCGGTGGTTATCTTCTGCATCTTCTTTAGTTATATGAACTGTACTATGTGGATGCTGTGGCGGTGCATAAATAGAATATAATTTAATTGGTATATCGCCGGTGTTGATTAGATTATGCCATTTACCAGCAGGTATAATGAAGGCATAACCATTCCGGACATTTGCTTGAAAATTCAACCTATCTTTTCTATCTCCCATTTTCACGAGTCCTTGACCTTCTTCAATGCGTATGAATTGGTCAAGATTTGGGTGACTTTCTAAACCTATATCTTCCCCCACATTTATACTCATCAAGGTAAGCTGGATGTATTTGCCAGTCCATAAAGCGATACGAAAATTATCGTTTTGCTTTGTAGCTTTTTCAATGTTAACAGCAAAGGGCTTAGGCCCACAGTCCTTTAGCTTAATAGGAGGATAGGCAGGAGGATAATGGCAAGGGAATTGATTACATGTGCTATAAATATATTCACAGTAAGGGCAGTGACACATATTATAATTGGGACACATATCATCGTGATCGTACATTGGAATGTTAATCTGCCATGGATCTCGATTTCTATTATAAACCAAAGTTAACACTCCTCTCTCAACTTCAATACTATTATATTGACCTAGTATAATATATGAAGATACCTTTACATAAGTTCTCCTGTATAAAACCCAGAAATAAAAATGAGAGGGGAAATCCCTCTCACTAATGGACACCTAATGGGTTGCGCAGGATATGCATGGATCAAACGAGCGTATAATTCGACCAAGAATAACATTTCTTAGTTCCGGTGACGGAATATCAGTGCCCACTAGGGCGCTTTCAGCCGGACCCCGATGATTTTGCTCGTCTTTTGGCGAGAAGTTCCAAACGGTCGGTGTAATAATATCATATTTCTCTACTTTTTCATCCTGCACCAGAGCAGAATGGAGCAGTGGCCCTCGCATAGCATCTGTTACTGCAGTTGCCTGGTTATGGACAAGGTCTTTTTTTTGATGGATAGGAGGTTCTCCTGGTTGTAGCTCATGCAGCCATTCTTCCATTAATTCTGATATAAGAAGAGTCTCCAAAGAACGAGCGACGATCCGATCCATGGTTGAAGTACCACCTTCATAAAACCCGTTCATCAGCATACGGGCTAATGGACCGCCTTCATAATGTTTTCCCCGAAATTGCACCGATTTGGTCCAGGTGTAAGCTTCCGGCTTGTGCGGGGCAGGGGAGATTTCATCTGATTTTAGCCAAGCTGCACGTTCAAACCAAGCTCTCGAAATATCTTCTTGGATAAGGCCAAGATGAACATCACTTAATCGTCCATTTTCCAATACACCTGATTGCCATAGCATTTGATTGTTTTTACTGCCAAAACGAAACAATCCAAAAGAAAGAAAGCGCCCAGGTGTTTTGCCAATACGAAAGTAGTCGCTATAGCATTTGGCGATTAGCTCAGTATCTGGCATTAGGTAGCGTTTTACAAAATCCCGAATATCGCGTACAAGTGCAAGCGCTTGGTTAATTTTACCTGCTGTTGGTGCTACAGCGACCCCGCCGTGAACAAAACTATGCTGGTGGGGTGCCTTACCGCCGAATAGGGCGAGAATTTGATGGCTCTTTTCTCCGGCTTTGATAGCTTCTAAATAATGACTTGCTAAGCGTCGATTGTCTTCTTCATCAAATCTGCAGTCATAGCAATTTTGACTTAAAAATGGCGGTTGATTAGGCATTGCTACAAAATCAGGGAGTCCAAAGAAATAGAAATGACGGATATGGTTCTGCAAGAAGTCTGCGCCCATCATAATGTTTCGTAAATACTGGGCGTTCTCTTCGATATCATTGTCGTACAACTGATCAAGAAGATAACTCGCCACGGCTCCGTGGACGGAGGAGCATATTCCGCAAATACGCTGAGTGAGATAAACTGCATCAGTAACATGGTGGTTACGCATTATATACTCAAATCCACGAAACATCGTACAGCTAACGTTTGCTTCGATAACTAATCTATGTTCTATTTCAAGTTCAACAGAGAGTAAGCCACTTAACCGTGTAACAGGGCTAAACAGGATTTTTTGCGGACTCATGTATCTCCCCCCTTTTTCGGTTTTGTCTGTTCTGAGTGACCAGTTCCTTCGGATTTGCTTTTCTGGGGTAAAGGAGTGAAAAAGGGAGCAGACCCGTCAGGAAAGTCGCGATTGGTACAACCGATACAAGGGGTATTCACCTTAACTGGCCAACTGACATGATTAATCCACTGCCTGTATGGGCAGTCAGAGCTGGTACGGGGGCCGGAGCATCCTTGGGAAAACATACATTCAATATCGCCCAGTTTCTTAGCGAAGTCTTTTTTATCGAAGTAGGAGCGACGCTGGCAATGCCGATGAACGGTAAATCCGTAAAAGAGCTTAGGACGGTTGTACTCATCCAGCTCCGGCTTTCCATACATCAGCAGGTGGGCTAATGTTCCTACGAACCAATCGGGATTTACCGGGCAACCACTTACATTAATGACTTCCCGCTCCAGCACTTGGCTAACCCCAACGGAGCCGGTTACGTTTGGTGCAGCGGAAGAGGCACCGCCAAAACTTGCGCAAGTTCCGATAGCAATCACGTATTGAGCAGCTTCACCAAGCCGGGTTACTACCTCTAATGCGGTTATCGGACCATTCTTTGTCCGGGCGATTACATTATAGATTCCTCTGTCTTTTGTTGGTACGGCTCCTTCAACAACTAGCGTAAATCTCCCGCGAAAGTGATTGACGGTATCTTCCAGCAGCAGCAGCGCGTCACTTCCTTGGGCAGCCATGAAGGTATTGCTGTAGATAAGATCAATCATATCTGTAAACACCTGGTTTAAATATGGATACGTTGCATTCATGAAAGCAATATTGTTGTCGCCGCTATCACTCGTTTCTAACCATATTACCAGAAGCTTATTGTTAGAGTGATCTAGCAGATATTCGCGTACTACAGGCAAGATTCTTGATGATAATTTATGGTTACCAGCCAGAGAATTATCACGGCATAATTGTAAAAATTCGTTTTTCTCCATGATTCGCCTCACTTCGGATTTTTATCATCATCATATGCAAGGCGGTTCTTGTCTATTACCGCGAGCAGTCGTACAAAATAAAAACCTGCGTTTTACGGCAGGTCAGGGCGATCATTTTTTATTAACATTTACAACAGTTTGTTATAAGAACCGATGGTAACTTGCATCTAGCACTGAGAAATCGGCATTACACTAATGATTTGTTGGTAACGTATGAAAGTAACTCCCGTGCCAACTTGGAAACAAGGGGACGGTTCTTAAAGGGTTCAATCGGAAGTTTTGCGCGGTGGAAAGGCTTCCTTTGCAGCAGATGACTGCAAGGGAAGCCTCTAAATTATCTACGCGCAAAATTTTTGATTGCCCAAGGAG
>JBDKTO010000108.1 GCA_039680175.1 Veillonellales bacterium
CTCCTTCTTCGAATTGTGGTTGTCAGGCCACTCATATTCTAACATAAGGAGGTTCTTTCCTTATCTTTAAGAATTTTTCCCTACCCCCAGTTTAACTGGGGGTTTTATCATGCCTCTTCGGCGACAACAAAAGGCCGTGTTGAAACTAAAATTTCAACACGGCCTTTTTTCTTTTTACTTATGCATCGTTACTTATGCTGTCGGCCCGGCATTAACAATCTCCGGCGGCATATCTCCTTTGAATTTAGCAAAGTTTTTCGCAAACAGCCCTGCCAATTGTTGCGCCTGACGCTCATAAGCCGCTTTATCTTTCCAAGTATTACGAGGTTTAAGAACTTCGGAAGGAACGCCTGGACACGAGGTCGGTACATATACATTAAAAATTGGATCTAATTCATATTGTGCATCATTAAGCTTACCTTCCGTAGCAGCAGTAACCATTGCACGGGTATAGGCAAGTTTCATCCGCTTTCCTACCCCATAAGAACCGCCGGACCAGCCGGTATTAATTAAAAATACGTTAGTATTATGTTCTTCCAGCTTTTTACCTAATAACTTGGCGTAAACCAACGGCGACAAAGGTAAAAATGGAGCTCCGAAGCAAGTAGAAAAGGTAGCCTGTGGTTCGGTAATTCCCCGTTCCGTTCCGGCCAGCTTACTGGTATAGCCGGACAGGAAGTGATACATGGCCTGCTCTTTCGACAATTTGGCAATCGGCGGTAAAACGCCAAAGGCATCTGCAGTCAACAGCACGACTGTTTTCGGATGCCCTGCTACACTCGGAATAAGTGCATTAGGTATATAATCGACTGGATAAGCAGTCCGGGTATTTTCTGTAATGGACTTATCATCGTAATCGGCAATTCTGCTCTCCGGATCAATCGTAACGTTTTCAAGAACGGCACCAAACCGAATAGCATCCCAAATCTGCGGCTCGGTTTCATGACTCAAATTAATACATTTGGCATAGCATCCGCCTTCCACATTAAATACGCCATTATCACTCCAGCCGTGTTCATCATCGCCAATCAGCCGACGGTGAGGATCGGCCGACAATGTGGTTTTACCCGTTCCGCTAAGACCAAAAAACAACGCGGTTTCACCGGTTTGACCCGCATTAGCCGAACAGTGCATCGACATGATACCTTTCTTCGGCAGAATAAAATTCATCACCGTAAAAATTGATTTTTTTATTTCACCGGCATAATGGGTACCGCCGATCAATACCATATGCTGTTCAAAATTAATAACAACAAACGCTTCGGAATTCGTACCGTCAATCTCAGGAACTGCTTTGAAACCAGGCAGGCAAATTACTTTATAATAGGGTTCAAAACCTTCCGGGTTTTCCGGACGAACAAACAATTGATGAACAAATAAATTTTGCCAGGCAAACTCATTGATAAATCTTACATTAATCCGGTTCGCCGCATCCGCCCCGGCATAACCATCAAAGGCAAAAACTTCCCGGCTTTGAACATAAGCCATCATCCGGTTGTATAACCGGGTAAATTGTTCAACCGTAAACGGTTTGTTACGACTCCAGTCAATATCCGCATGGATAGAAGCTGCATCGACAATAAACTTATCATTAGGAGAACGCCCCGTATATTTGCCGGTAGCAACTCGCAAAGCGCCGGTCGCAGTCAGTACCCCTTCCTTCTTCTGCAACGCCATTTCCACTAATTCAGCCGGAGATAAATTGTGGTACACTTTGCTAACGCCGCTTAGTACAGCACTAGCTTTTTCGTCAGTTAATACTTTCATCACCATTCCCCCACCCCAAAAGTTTTATATATAATCTACCTATCTTATGTATTGTATCACACTTTATGCACTTTTTGGCTTGTTTTGTCAAAAATACAATATTCACTCAATTCGTTTCTATTCTTTTACGGCGAGAATTTTGCGAACAACGGCCTCCATTTCTTCTTTCGCACAGACAGTTCGATGACGAATCGGCGCGTGTTCCAATTCAGCCAGTGCCTTGGGTACCTTCAAACCACTAACCCGGGATACTGCCTGCAGCAAGGAAATTTCGTTCTGCTCACTTAAATCCGCGGCATCTTGGATCGATTGTAAAACACTGGAATTAAACTTAAACGGGCTGGCTGTGGAAACAATAATGCCCGGCAGTTTATCCCCCGTCTGCTGCTTGTACCGATCATGAACACGCCAGGCTACAGCAGTATGCGGATCGACAACATAGCCATATGTTTCATGCGTCTCTTTAATAGTTTCCATTGTCTGAGAATCGCTGACCCAATCCGCCCAGAAAATTCCTGACAAAACCGACGAATAGCGGCTGCCAATGGAGAACGTGCCGGTTTTCATAAGCTGTTCCATCCACTCTGCGACTTGTTTCGCATTTTGTTCCGTAATGTGATATAAAAGACGTTCGAGATTACTGGAGATCAAAATGTCCATGGAGGGAGAAATCGTTTTGAAGAAATCACGCCGCCGGTCATATACGCCGGTATGTAAAAAGTCGGTCAATACATTGTTGCTATTTGAAGCACAAATGAGGCGATGGATGGGCAGTCCCATTCTCTTCGCATAGTATCCGGCTAAAATATTGCCAAAGTTACCTGTCGGTACAACAAAATTAACCGGCTGCCCCATTGTTTGATAGCCGCCTTGAACCATATCGGCGTAGGCGCTAAAATAATAAACAATCTGGGGCACAAGCCGGCCCCAATTAATTGAATTTGCCGAAGACAGCTGATAGCCCTGGCGATCCAGCTCCGCATTAAAAGCCGACTGATTGAAAATACTTTTTACTCCGGTCTGGGCATCATCAAAATTTCCTTTTACAGCCACTACAGAAACATTATTCCCCTTTTGACTGACCATTTGCAGTCTCTGAATTTCACTAACTCCCTGATAAGGATAAAAAACGATAATCCGGGTTTGCGGAACATCTTTAAAGCCTTCCAGAGCAGCCTTACCGGTATCGCCGGAAGTGGCAACCAAAATAACGATGTGATTGCTTACCCTTGTTTTTGTCAATGCCTTTGACAAAAGCCGGGGTAAAAGTTGAAGTGCCATATCTTTAAACGCACTGGTAGGCCCATGCCACAGCTCCAGCACATACTTTCCGTCTCCCACAGCAACCAATGGGGCAACTTCCCGGCAGTCGAATTTTCCTCCGCCATAGGCTGTCTGAATACAATCAATTAACTCAGCCTGGCTGTAATCAGGTAAAAAGACTTGTAAAATTTTTAACGCCCGTTCCTGATAGTTAGCATGAATCAAATCCTGTAATATCTCGCAAGAAATTTGCGGTAAATCTTTCGGAACAAACAATCCTCCGTCTTTAGCAATTCCTGCCTGGATCGCCTCAGCAGCAGATAATCCGGCTGTCCCTCCGCGGGTACTTACATACATCAACAAAAACACCTTCCTCACTTCTTGCATATCTGCTAGGCATAAATAATCTTCTTTTCCCCAATACGGCCGCCATTGTAACGGATCAGCATTTCGGCGGTAAATTCCAGCATATGTTCCAGTTCATCATCTGACACTTCTTCATCGGCATAAATCACAGACATCAGATTTCGTCCCGACAAGTTTATCGCTGTCCGTTTGGAATCCGAGGTAGGATTGCCGAACACACCGATCTCATCTGACAGGAAAGGCTTCCCATTCGTCGACAATGTGTGCCCCGACATATTGATATAACTACCTTCCGGTGCCAGCTGGTAAATTACATTTCCTTGAATATGATCCAGATCATAAATACCAAAGGGCAGCAAAAATTTAATGGAACAAAAATTATTTACATCGACTGCGCTATTCATATAATACAACCCTTTATTTTTTAAAACTCGCCGGACCAATGCTTCGGAAGCCGGACGATAGCGTGATGGATCAAAATCCAGCTTTTTGTACATACTCCGCACCGCGATAATTCGGGGAATCTTTTTTAAGATATCCATATTATATACTTTTGCCACTTCGGCCTGCAATTTAAAAAATTCCTGGGCCAGAGATGGTGGTGTGCCCCGGACCACTGCGTCATTTACAATTACATATCCTAAACGGCATTTAGGGATAACCAGCTTTATACTTTCATGAATAGTAATCTGCATACTATACCTCCCTGACCAGACCGACAGCAACCTATGGTCTCACCGGATAAAAATTCTTACCTCTATTGCTGCGTCCCCCACGCAGCAATACTGATAATCTGAGCATTTACCGCCTGCGCCAGCTCCTGTGGAGCAGCAATAATCTGGCAGCCTCTTATTCCGGCACTGATGGCAATAAACGGCCAGCGCAACGCACTTTCATCCATAAATACCGGATAGGCCTTTTTTGCGCCTAATGGCGAAACTCCGCCCCGAATATAGCCGGTTAAACCTTGTACTTCTTTTAAATGCACCATCTCAACTTTTTTATTGCCGCTTGCGGCAGCCAATGCTTTTAAATTCAGCTCTGCCGCCCCGGGAATACAAGCCATCAGTACCCCGTTCTTGTCTCCCCGGGCTACTAATGTTTTGAAAACCTGCTCAGCCGGTAAACCCACTTTTCCCGCTACGTTTTCAGCGCTTAAATCCGACTCATCCACCTTGTACTCCCGCAGCTCATACGCTATTTTTAACCCGTCTAAAATACGGGCAGCGTTCGTCTTCTTCACACTTCTCCATCATCCTTATAAAAACAATAATAGCAACTTAGTTTGTCCCAGTATATAATTCCTGTCTGAATTTGTCAATATAACCCTGATTTCATTCAGGGCGTGTTCATGAAAAAAGTTTAGGGTTAAAAATAGCAGATTCCATATATTTAATATCCAATGAACAACGATAGCGTTTTCTCTGGATGGATATCTTAGAAGAAGTCTCCAATTTTAATAAATT